>CAZNGU010000393.1:0-3029 GCA_964572325.1 uncultured Methylomarinum sp. | reverse complement strand
CCTCTTTTTACGGTAGAGCCATGTTGATCCCACAAGGTAAATTGTTCTGATATTTCTGTATTTTGATCAATTAGAGCATCAACTTGAGCCGGCCCATTCACTTGAATATCTTTATGGAATTTATACACCGTAATACCGGGTGTGTATTTATCTCCACAGCCCTGATTATCTGCAGTTCCGGCTAATGCTACCATGCTCAAATTATCTCGATGTATGGGTGTCATTGGATTAATCATCACAAACTCTTCTCTTTCACTACAATTGCCAAAATCCATGGTAATGTAATAGGGCATAACCAGCTTTTTGTTAACCTCGGCAAACTGCCATGTTTCAGCCTGCTCATAAAACAAGCCTGGCTTTTGCTGATGGTATTTTGCATATACCTGCATCTGTAGAGAATACAAATCGCGAGGGTATCTCAAATGCTGCTGAATTTCTGCCGGCATTTCTTCCAGGTTTTTAAATACCCCCGGATAGGCATGGCTATACGCCTGGATAACAGGATCTTGATCGTCCGCTATATAAAATTTTGTAGAGCCAGTATAAGCATCTACCACGACCTTGACCGAATTTCGAATGTAATTAAACTTACCTTCAGAATGAAGAAAAATATTATTTACAGGTTTAGAGACTGGATATGAATCAGATACAGTATAAGCATCCTGCAGCCAATAAAAGCGATCTTTAGTAATAACAAGATAAGGGTCTTTATCCAGCTGCAAGAATGGAGTTAATGCTTTAATACGCTTAACAATATTTCTGCGTAATAATACTTTGCTTTTCCGAGTAATATTGCTGGAAAAAAATATTTTTTCATCTTTAAAATAAAAGGCAAACAAGGCTTTTCTAAAAAAAGAGGGAATAGGAACACCGGCATTGCCCTCATAACCACTGCTTAAACTAGGATCTGTACCCGATAAACCCATAATATTCAGTTTATTAGGTACTATGGCGTATTCGTAATTTTCTTGCCCATAATAGATATCAGGATATTTAACCTTGAATCCTACTTTAGAAAACATATTGAGATCGCGTAAATACCAGGCAAGCGGCTTATCTGCATCTTGAGCTGCTGGAGAAACCACTGCTCCAAAGCCATGGGTATACCTTAAATATCTGTTTTCCCAGTTTTGAGCTTCTAATGGCAACTTATTTATATTCATTTCACGGGCAGACAAATTCACCTGTTGAAGATGATTATTTATAAAGTAGCGATCTTCATCTACCTCTATAAAGCGGTAATAAGGTCTTATGCCTTGTAGCTGCATATAAACATCTGTCAAAAACCCTCTGTCCCATACTGGAATATTTTCAAAATGTTTCTGTGTGCTCCATTTTTCAATATCTTCAGTTGCATCGACCTTAACAGAAAAATCAATTGTTTTTATATTCTGCAAACCATAAGCATTCAGTGTTGCCTCTATATTATTTTGCATAAAGTTTTTTTCAGTTGTCACCGGATTGGGTTTTACAATAAACTGAGTAATCAACTGAGGAATAAATTCTACTTTTTGCAAGCCCAGAATAATAAGAAAAGCAGCCATAGATACAAAAAAAGGCATTTTAACCCGATGCTTTTCAGAAAATATAAAAATAATAGCCGTCAGGGAGCTGGCAGAAAAACCCACTATTAATAGCCACAGCAAAGGCAATTGGTAGCGAATTTCAACATAACCCGGACCAAAAAACACGGGTTCATGACTGTTAACATACAATAAAGAAAAACGCTCAAGTAGAAAGCCCCAAATAACGTAAAAAACAACAAATAGAATTAAAATAGTTAAATGAATTTTTGCCCCGATCGGTAATTCCTGGTTTTGGTGAGGAACAAAAATATGCTCTAACCAATAGAGGCACCCCACCAAAAAAAACAACAAAGCGGAAGTAATCAATAATTCCTGTTGGATCAGGGTATAAACCGGATAAGAAAACATATAGAAACTGACATCATTTCCATATACAGGATCGGTCACACCCGAATCGCTTCCAAAGAAAAATAGAATAGCCGATTCCCATTGATCATAAAAAGGCAAGGCAATAACAACGGCTAAAATCAATGACAATGGGGTGTAAACTTTTGCCGAACCATCCATAAATACTTCAGCAAAGCGTTGAAAGCGTCTTCTTTTATCCGCATCTAAAAGCACATCATCGGGTGGATTTAATCCCAGATAACGAGAAGCTATCCAAAAATGAAAATAAAAAATAGCAAAAAAGACCAGAGTAACGCCACCCGAGAAAATAAATCGGTAAAGTAATCGTAACCAGTAATAAGCTTCCAATTCCAGAGATCTAAACCACCACAAATCAACTAGAAGATCCAGAAAAACAAAATAAAAAGCAACATACAAAATACTTATAAAAAAAAGTGTTGCTCCTGCTAATGCAGGTAGCAATTTCCAGTTACTCATAAATTCCTCTTCTCTATTAACTATCTCTTAAAATGTTAAATTCAATACCAACAAAAAACGTAACTACTCAGCGTTTAAGATGCTAAGGAACGTGCTCAAGTTATTTCGCACCCATTCCTAAGGGTACAACTTGTTGATTTTTTAGGACGCGTAAATACGCCCTTGGTAGCAAACAGCTCCTGCTTCTAGCTACACTTGCACTTCCTTGTGCGGTGTAAGCTCACTGAAACGTCCTGCTTCAGAAGCCTGACAAATCAACAAGCTACACCCTCAGCAAAAATACGGTGAATAGTTACCAAAAAAACATGCTTTCCCTATTGAATTTCATTCATATTTTTAAAATTATTTTTATAGCTGATTATACGGAGCTATGAAAAATCAAGTAGTAAATAATTTAATTCTGTTCTGAAACTTTAGAAAGATACTCTTACCATAAACACATCTAGTTATGACTATTGTAAAGTATAGTTATTGAAACAAACATTTTTTAATAAGTCTCTTGACAATCATCAATAACAAATTACAAATTACTATACCTGAATCCGTGACTTCAATGCGGATAGCAGGGCTCAAGATATTGGTTTCACAGGGGATTTAAAAAAATCTTAGCTTCACCCA
>CAZNGU010000392.1:0-3040 GCA_964572325.1 uncultured Methylomarinum sp. | reverse complement strand
GGGCACTACCCGCCGATAGGTGTATCTATACCTGCTGTTCGTCGGGCAGTGCCCGACCTACGGGTTAAAAACACGGTTGAATTACCGCCAAACGGTAGTGGCTCAGTTTGAAATTCTTTTTTTGTAAGAACCTCTTTTCTTAGCAGGTTCTTCTTTTACCAGTGCTGCAATATCTTCAAGCGACCACAAACGATCTGTAATACCAGCTTCCATTGCAGGTGTGACTTTTAAAGTTTTATGAATTCTGCCGAAGTTATAATACATGTAGTGTAGTGATATTGCATGTACATGGTTTTCTACTTTCTTAGAGAAACCATTTGTTAATCTGGTGAATCGACGCATGTTCATGCGCATGGTTAGATTCTGGCGTTCTACATAGCTGGTAGAGATATGCTTCTTGTCTGGATTACCAGTGGCGGTAACACGTGATGCCGAAACAAATTTAGCAGGACTGTAACGCTTTTCACCTTTGTTATCGTTACCGTAGTATTTTATCAATCTACCATAATCAATATCAGCACCAAAGGCTTCCTCTACTGCTTCAAGATAGGGTCTATGACCGTCAGTAGACAACTGAACACGGTTAGTCAACCTATCAGCCAGATCAGAGATAAAACGCTTTGCAGCATCCAGTCCACGATTATCAACATGCCAGCAAGGAACTAGCTTTGTATCAGCACAGATAGCTACCCATGTCCATACGTCACCATAACCGAACTCATCCTGCTTATCTTCTGGCACGTTCTTTTTCTTTGAATAAACGAAAGACCAAATTTCATCACACTGAATACGTTTACAAGGAAGATTGACGAAAGCCTTATCTTGATAGTCCAGGCAGGCAGAGCCAACGTCACGAAGCAATTTATCTACAGTATTACGTGATACATCAGCGATTCTAGCGGTGGCACGTAGGCTATTACCTTCTACCAGAAGATGAAGAATTTGAGCACGTTGCTTGAGGCTTAATTTATTCATACTGAACATTATACGTGACCGCTCTAGCAATGCAAGCACTATTTTTTATTACATGCTTGCATTATCTGTCCAGAGGCTCTAATATGCAAGCACTCAATCAAAAGGTATGCTTACATGACTGATAAGAAAAAAGACAAAAACAAAGCAAAGGGCGGTATCGCAAGGGCGGCGGCATTATCGCCAGAAAAAAAATCAGCAATAGCTAAAAAAGCGGCAGCAGCCAGATGGGGGTATCAAGCCACTCACAAAGGCAGCTTCAAAGAAGAGTTTGGGATTGATGTAGAGTGCTATGTAATAGATGACGAGCAAAAAACAGCTGTAATCAGTCAACGAGGAATGGGTCTTGCGCTAGGTTTAAGCGAAGGCGGCAGCCGTTTACCAAGGTTTGTATCAGGTAAGGTAATTTCTAATTACATTGGGCCAGAATTGAAGGGGAAATTAGAAAATCCCCTTATTTTTCAAAGCAAAGTGCCGGGCCGAAATCTAAAAGTACATGGCTATGATGTAACTATTCTGATTGACCTGTGTAAATCTATTTTAAATGCACAACAAAGCGGCGTTAAGATTTCTGAGAGCGTGTCAAAGCAGGCTCAAATAGTAATTAATGCCTCTGCAAAAGCCGGTATTCAAGGACTGGTTTACGCCCTATCTGGGTACGACAGAACTAAAGAAGAAATAATTACAGCGTTTAAGACTTTTGTGCAAGATGAGGCAAGAGAATACGAGAAAGAGTTTCCTAATCAGTTATATGAAGAGTGGTATCGCCTGTATAAGCTGCCAAGACCAGAGCGAAACAAACCGTGGAAATTTATGCACCTAACCATTAATCAAGTTTACTACCCGCTAGCAAAAAGTAGCGGGAAAATACTTGAAATGGTGAAAATCCAAAAGTCTAAAGGAGAAGATAAAAAGAAAAGACTTTTTCAATTTTTATCAGAAGTTGGTGTTAAAGCGCTGAGACAACAAGTTGGGACTTTACTGGGTATTGCATTAGTATCAAAAGATCAGGCACAATACGAAAAACATGTTAATGATATTTTCGGCGATCAAAAAGAAATGGATATTTAACTCGCTGAAGATGTGTTTAACAGTGTTATTGCCATTGCGGTTATAGCGATTATTGCTGGAATAGCCAAGCTTATACCCCATTTTAAATTGCTCATTTGTTTTTGCTGTATATCTATTTTATTTTCATGCGCGAGGCCTTTTACCTCAGCATGATTTTCCATAATGAGTTCTTTGAGGTCTGATATGTCTTTCGTTGTAGCTAAGTGATTAACCTTCTCTTCAAGTCTGGCTAGACGCTCAGAAAATCCACCTGAGCCGCCACCATCACCAGCCGTGCTGCGTGGGCCACCTAAGTCATGTACATTATTATCAGACAACTTCATCCCTCCATAGACTTATTTTTTCCCATAACGAGTTGCTATAATAGCCATTATAAGATGTTGCTTGTACAACTATCCCTTCTATCATATCGGTGCCATTCATACCTAAAGATTCGGCAACATCAGAAGCTGTTTTTTTATCGGCAGCGACTAACCAGCCACCTTTTATCTCATCATGATAATCGGGGTATCCAGATTTTATTTTTGCTTCTAATTCTGGAGATTCGCCTATAACAAAATACACTAACATATTACTTACTTGCCCTTAAAAACTGTGAGAAAACTATAATTATGTAATTAATATAGCGTAAATTTCAAACTTATCCAAGTAAACTGAATGGGGTAATGATTATACCCGAATGGGTATAAAATACTGAGTTATTCCTTATCCCATCTAGCGTTGGCGGCTTTTCTAGCTGCCTCGCTACGTTCTTCCTTAGTCATATTAGCGGCACGAGCCTTGCCTCCCTTTAATCCGCCTTTCCGTCCAAGCGCAACAGCAGCAGGGTCTTTGCCTTCGTCTGGATTTTTTTCTTCTACATCACCAGTGGTAAGATCAACTATGCTCTTGGCAAGCTGATTAGTATCGCGTGGTCTTTTGGGTTTACTCATTAGTAAATGATAGCATGACCGCTCAAGCATACAAAAACTAATATATTTCAAACTGAGCCACTACC
>CAZNGU010000391.1:0-3045 GCA_964572325.1 uncultured Methylomarinum sp. | reverse complement strand
GCTAAGCATAAAAAAGTCGCCATGTATTGCACAGGCGGTATTCGCTGTGAAAAATCCACTGCTTTCCTGAAAGAGCAAGGGTTTGACCAGGTGTTTCATCTTCAAGGTGGCGTTTTAAAGTATCTGGAAGAAGTGCCGGTTGAAAAATCCTTATGGCAAGGCGAATGTTTTGTGTTTGATAATCGGGTTGCGGTTAACCATGCCCTAGAAAAAGGTCAATACGACCAGTGTTACGCCTGTCGCTATCCTATTACAGAAGCTGATAAAGCCAGTGAGCATTATATTCAAGGAGTCAGTTGCCCTCATTGTCACGACAAGGTTAGCAAGCAACAACTCACGCGTTTTCAGGAACGGGAAAAACAGGTCGAAATGGCTAAAGCCCGAGGTGAAGAACATATTGGTTCTGCAACGCGTGATATTGCTGCCCAGCGCCGCGCTTTAAAGTATCAGCATAAAGAGCAGCAAAGACAAAGAAAACAAATGGTTTCAACAGCATAGTTTTTGCAAAACCAATAAACGATTATTTGTAGGCATTGAAATATCTTCCTTAACCGCTAAACCCGCCTGTTTAGCCAGGTTTTCAATGTCTGCTAAATCACGAATACCTTGCTGTGGATCAACAGACTTTAGCCATTGATCAAATTGAGCATTACTGGCACTGGTATATTTTCCCTGATAATTAAATGGGCCGTAAATACAAACAGTGGCTTGGTCAGCAAGGTACTTTCCTAAACCTGCAAAAAAATATTGCACAGCGTGCCAATGCATAATATGCATTGTGTTTGCCGTGAATAGAGCTTCAATTTTTTGACAAGGCCATTGTTTATTCAGTACGTTCAGAGCAATTGCCGGGGGTAAATTACTAAGTTCGGTCTCTTCCACCCAGCTATTAATTCCTGCCATATTTTCTTGTCTATCGCTGGTTTGCCAAATTAAATGAGGGAGGTTTTCTGCAAAAAAGCAAGCATGTTGTCCCGTGCCACTGCCAATTTCCCAAACCACTTTAGATTCAGAAAATACACGTTGAATTATCTGTAAAATAGGCTTTTTATTATTTTCGCAAGATTGTGAAAAAGGTTTGTGCATGGTATTTAAACAAATTAATAGTATGACAGAGGTTAAGGCGAGCTGTTGGAATCACCTTGTACAAAATAAAGACCCCTTCCTGCGGCACGAATTTTTATTGGCTCTGGAACAAAGCGGTGCAGTCTGCGAGCAAACCGGCTGGCTACCACACCACCTGTTGCTTATTGATAATAGTGAACTCATAGCCGCAATGCCTCTGTATTTGAAAACCCATTCTCGCGGTGAATACGTGTTTGATCAACAATGGGCAGATGCATACAGCCAGTCTGGCATGGATTATTATCCAAAGTGGCTGAATGCCATTCCATTTACACCGTGCCGAGGTCAGAGAATACTCATTAAAGCAGGTTGGGATGAGGAAGTCATTATTCAGTCCTGTATCGAATATATTAAACAAATATCCGATCAGAATAATATATCCAGTTTCCATTGTTTATTTCCTGAACCCTCGCAGACTGAAATCTTGCAACAGCAATTACTGATTCGACAGGATGTTCAGTTCCAGTGGCGTAATAAAAACTATCGTGACTTTGAGGATTATCTCTCTTTGTTTACTTCCAGAAAACGCAAACAAACCAAAAAAGAACGTCTTCAAGTAAAAAACAACGGGGTTCAAATACATAGAATCGCAGGGCTGGAAATAAGCGAACAACATTGGCAAGTATTTTTTCAGTTTTACCAGCTTACTTATTTAAAAAGAGGTCAATCGGCCTATTTGAATATTGATTTTTTTAAACAACTGGCAAAAACAATGCCAGAACAGATATTATTGGTTCTGGCCATGAATGAGCAGTCCTATATAGGTGCAGCACTGAGTTTTATTGGCGATAATACCTTATATGGTCGCTACTGGGGCTGTTATCAGGAATATAAATATCTGCATTTTGAAACCTGTTATTACCAGGGACTGGAATACTGTATAGAACAAAACATTCAGACTTTTGATTCAGGCGCTCAGGGTGAACATAAAATAGCACGTGGTTTTGCACCTGTTGATACTTATTCTGCACACTGGATACAAAATACCCGGTTTTCCAGATTGCTTAAGGATTTTTTAATGCGGGAAAAAGTATTGGTTCAGCAGTATAAAGCGCATTGTCAGCAACAATTACCTTTTAAGCAAGAAGCACGATAGCGTTAGGCAAAATAATAATGCAAAAATAGCAGGTTTCCTTGACAGAGATTGGCTTTCTTACCATAATCTTACTTCACTTTTCATAATTAAATCGCTCATGCAAACTACGCGCGTATCAAGTAAAGGGCAAGTTGTTATTCCAAAGTCTATTCGTGATGCATACCAACTGAGTAATGGACAAGAGCTTGAAGTTGAAATTGTCACTCAGGGCATTTTATTAAAAATAAAAGGCAAGCAAAAAAAATCACCTCTTGGTGACTTAATTGGCTGTACAGCTTACCAGGGTGAGGCAAAAACTTTAACTGAAATGGAAAACAGCATAAAACAAAGTGTTATTGCTGATTGGGGCAGGAATGATAGCAATTGATACCAATATACTGGTTCGTATTGTTACTAATGATGACCCAGTACAAGCACAACGTGCTGTTCTTGTACTACAAAACCAGGCTGTTTTTATTTCAAAAACTGTTATTTTGGAATTAGAGTGGGTATTGCACTTTAGCTATTCTCTAAAGCGCAACATTATTCAGGCAACCTTACAAAAAATATTAGCAACTGATGGCTTTACTATCGAACAAAGTTCAGCCGTTGAACGGTCTCTGCTGTGGTACGAAAAAGGGATGGACTTTGCAGATGCATTGCACGTGGCCTGCAGCCTTCATACAGATCATTTTTTTAGTTTTGATAAAAAATTAATTAAAAAAGCCAGCCAGGTAAATGTAGGGTTGACGTTATTAGAACCATAAAGTATAAATATTTATGGCTAATAGCTTAGGAACGAGGATTCAATAATACCCGAATTCTGACGGGTCTTTTGGCTCCAC
>CAZNGU010000390.1:0-3047 GCA_964572325.1 uncultured Methylomarinum sp. | reverse complement strand
GCAATATTTGCTTTTTCCAGAATTTGGTTTTTTATTAATTCTGATATTTCTTTAGCAACATCAGTATCAGAAATTTGGCTTCTTGATGCTTGAGCATTAAGCGAGAGGGATTCATTGACTGCAATCGTTGCTCCCAGACGGTTTTCTATTGCCCCAAAATTTGCTGCTTGCTTTGATACCTGTTCAATTTGAGCATCTATATCTCCAATAGCTTCCTGTGCCTTACTGGCAGAAGAAACGTCAACCGTATTGAGTGAATCAACAGCTTTTAGCTCGACTGAAATTTGATTGTCAGCACTGCTGTCAGATCCTACTTGAAAAGAGACGGATTTATTGTCTTCGGGAAAAATAGCCTGGCCATTAAATGAAGATGAATCAGTAATGCGAATATTTTCTTGTGCTAATTGGTCTATTTCATTTTGAATCGCATTGCGATCACCCACAACGCTGTTGGAGGCCTGAACAGTCAGTGTTCTTATGCGCTGTAAATTGGAAGTAATTTGAATCAAACCGCTTTGTGCTGTTTGAGCAAAGGAAATACCATCATTAGCATTTCTTACCGACTGATTGGCGGCGGATATCTCAGCTGTCATTCGATTAACAATAGCCAAACCTGCAGGGTCATCTTTGGCACTGTTAATCCGGTTCATTGAAGCTAGCCGTTGAAAAGTCACATTTTGACTGTTCTGAATCTTGCTAAAGCTACGCAAGAAAAAATTATTTTCTGAATTGATTGAAAAGGGCATAGGGCACTCCTCTTGTAACTATGACCAAAACCCTACACTGTTTTATCTGAAAATTAAGTGACACGCTTCACATAATTGAGATGCTAGCTTTGAAATAAGCTCTTTTCCTGACTTTTTGAGACTATTTCCTTATTAAGTTCTCATACCTGAACAATATGATAGAATTGTTGAATTAAAAATTAACTATAGAAGGGTTAATAATGTTAGAGCAATACCGCAAACATGTTGCTGAAAGAGCAGCCGAAGGGGTCGTTCCTCAACCACTGAATACAGAGCAAGTGGCCGGGCTGCTTGAAATAATTAAACAGCCCCCGACAGGTGAAGAAGATTTTATTCTTGATTTACTTATAAATCGGGTGCCGGCGGGTGTGGACGAGGCGGCTTATGTAAAGGCAGGTTTCCTTGCTGCTATTGCAAAAGATGAGGAAACATCTGCTATTTTAGATGCAGCCAAAGCAACAGAATTATTAGGAACCATGCTGGGTGGGTATAATATTGCCCCCTTAATTGAGTTGTTGGATAATAAAGACTTGGCGCCTATTGCTGTTAAAGCACTATCACATACTTTATTGGTTTTTGATGCATTTTATGATGTAAAAGAAAAAGCAGATGCTGGTAATGAATTTGCCAGTCAAGTTATAACATCATGGGCAGAAGCGGAATGGTTTACCAGTAAACCTGAAGTTCCTGAGAAACTAACCGTGACCGTGTTTAAAGTGACCGGTGAAACCAATACCGATGATTTATCGCCTGCCCCCGATGCCTGGTCACGCCCTGATATTCCATTACACGCCAAAGCCATGCTAAAAATTCCCAGAGAAGGGATTACTGATGCCGGGCAGCAGATTGCAGAATTAAAGAAAAAAGGCTTTCCAGTAGCTTATGTGGGTGATGTCGTAGGGACTGGTTCTTCGCGTAAATCAGCAACTAATTCTGTGTTATGGCATACCGGAAATGATATTCCTTTTGTGCCCAATAAAAGAGCGGGCGGCGTTTGTATTGGTGGAAAAATAGCACCTATTTTCTTTAATACCATGGAAGATTCAGGAGCTTTACCTTTTGAATGTGATGTGGAAAAGATGGCAATGGGAGATGTCATTGATATTTATCCTTACCAAGGTGTTGTTAAACGCCATGACAGCGATGAAATTATTACGGAATTTTCTTTAAAAACCCATGTGATTTTAGATGAAGTTCGTGCGGGTGGACGGATTCCTTTAATTATTGGACGTGGCTTGACTGATAGAGCAAGAGAGGCTTTAGGTTTAGAGGCTTCGGAGGTTTTTCAACGACCACAGAACAAAGAAGACAGTGGTAAAGGCTATACCCTGGCTCAAAAAGTTGTCGGTAAAGCCTGTGGTGTAGCAGGTGTTCGCCCAGACACCTATTGTGAACCCCGGATGACTACGGTAGGGTCACAAGATACTACAGGGCCCATGACTCGTGATGAATTGAAAGACCTGGCTTGTCTTGGTTTTTCCGCAGACCTGGTATTGCAGTCTTTTTGCCATACAGCGGCCTATCCAAAACCGATAGATGTAGAAATGCAGCACACATTGCCTGATTTTATAATGAATCGGGGTGGAGTGGCTTTACGCCCGGGTGATGGCATTATCCATTCCTGGTTAAATCGGATGTTATTACCGGATACTGTCGGTACCGGTGGTGATTCGCATACCCGCTTTCCGTTGGGAATTTCTTTTCCTGCAGGTTCTGGCCTGGTTGCCTTTGCTGCCGCTACAGGCGTTATGCCACTAGATATGCCTGAATCTGTGTTGGTGCGCTTTAAAGGTGATATGCAACCCGGGATTACTTTACGTGATTTGGTCAATGCCATTCCCTATGCGGCAATTCAAAAAGGGTTGCTAACTGTTGAGAAAAAGGGCAAGAAAAATGTTTTTTCAGGAAGAATACTGGAAATTGAAGGCCTGCCTGATCTGAAAGTCGAACAGGCCTTTGAATTATCAGATGCCTCAGCAGAACGCTCAGCCGGAGGTTGTACTATTCGCTTGAACGAAGCACCGATTAGAGAATACATCAATTCAAACATCACCTTATTAAAATGGATGGTAACAGAAGGCTATGGCGATGCCCGAACCATTAATCGCAGAATAGAACAAATGCAGGAATGGTTACAAAACCCTGTGTTATTAGAACCAGATGCCGATGCTGAATACTTTGAAATTATTGAGATTGATCTTAATGAAATTAAAGAACCCTTAATGGCTTGTCCGAATGACCCTGACGATGTAAAAACATTATCAGATGTTGCTGGAACAAAAATTGACGAAGTATTTTTAG
>CAZNGU010000389.1:0-3048 GCA_964572325.1 uncultured Methylomarinum sp. | reverse complement strand
CTGTTCTAGCCAACTTGCAGCTGTTTCGGCCAGAATAACATTATGACTACTAGCATGAAAAGGCACTCTTGAAGCAATACGCCCAACCGCCCACCAAGTTTGATTTGGCTCGCTGGGTTTCTGTAGTCTTTTTAACAACCATTCACAAATCTGGACTTTTTTCTCTTTCGGCAAACGCTCCAGAACACCAGCCAATCTCACCATATCGTCATATCCTCGTGCTTTAATCTGTTTGGCTACACCAGCCTGTCTGGCAGCAGCTGGATCCAGGAATTTAGCGATATCTTTAAAGATTTGCTCCTGTGCTTCTAAACTTAAGCCACCAGCAATGCGTCGCCATAAAGTCCACCATTCAGTCCAGTTTTGCCGTTCATTAACAAATTGAATGGATTGACTATAAATTTCCCATAACTGTTCTACTCGCCAGTCATCCAAGGGATAAGCAAAACCTGGGCGCATACAAAAGCCTGTCAGGCTTAACCAGACGCGTTCGTGATTTTCTGAACGACGGCGGAATTTGCTTCCTTCCAATAATGTACTAAACAGAGCTCTCAGCAGTGGGGTTTGCCATTCTGATTTTGCCATGTCTAATGTTTTTTCCAGATCAGCACGCAAGCTTTTTACCGCTTTAGGATTAATTTTTTTAGATTTATTGCCAAAAACAGACTGGATTTTTCCCAGAGCTTGATTAATAGTTGCCGGCAATTCATTGTTATTGGATAAGTTGGCCTTGGCTTTTTTTCTAATCTGAAACTCTACATCAAAGCGCTGGCTCATGTCCGCAACTGAAATGCATTGGATTTTTAAGGTACCGACTTCGGTCTGGGTCACTGCTAGCTGCACAATAACTTCTGTTTTATCCTCCCCCTCAAAAGCCACTGCCAATGGCGGCAAAGACTTAAACCGATCTTCATCATCAATTGTTATTAACTCACCTGCTTTATAAGAACCATCACCTGTTGTAGATACCAAATGAAATTGTACTGGCTGACCTATTTTTAAAGCAAACTGCTGTTCTTTTAAAACAATTTCAACACCCTCTTCACTTCCCCGTGGTAACAAACAAACTCCTTGCTGCTCCAGATGATCAGTATCAATTCGTAAAAAATAACTTCGTGCAGAACCGCCACCGATTTTGACATTTTTATCACGACGCGCCAAGGCATAACTGACCGCGCCATATGCTACTGATAATTCCGGGTGAGAATTCTCAAGTAATAAAGGCGCTTGTTCACTCCAGGACTTAAGCAAATCCTGTATACGTTGAGTGATGGGCTGACTGCGAAATACCCCTCCATTTAATAACAAAGCATTAGGCACTGGACTTTCACCTCCCATAGCCTCAGAAGCTACCTGGCGGTGAAACTGCAAAAATGCAGCAATATGCTTACTGATAGCCGGCTCTGCCGCATAAGGCAAACCAAACTCAACTACTCCACTACGTTTTTTATCAGGCAAATCATCTAAATGAGTTAAAGGAAAAAAGCCATCCAGGGCAATTCTTCTCACTTCTTCTTTATTTAACTGGGCTGATCGTGAGCCTCCTATTAATCGTGAACCACCACCTAACAAAGTAACATTGCATTGTTTTGGCGCATCATCGGCCAATAGGCGTTCTTTGGCTATTCGGCATTGCTCTATCAGTTGCGATAAATCTGCTGCAGAAAGCTTTTTTTGCCCTCCCGTTATTCGGCTTTCGGCCAAATGAGCTAAAGCTAAGTCAATATTATCCCCTCCCAGCATCAGGTGATCACCCACCCCAATACGACTTAACTTAGGCTCATTCTGGCCTGGTTCTACTTTAATCAGGGTTAAATCAGTGGTGCCCCCACCCACATCACAAATTAATAGCAAACGAACATTTTCCAGTGCTTGTTTAACATGGTCTGTATTTCGACGTAACCAGTCATAACAAACAGCTTGCGGCTCTTCCAGCAGGCGTACATGGAGCAGTCCGGCAATTTTAGCTGCTGCCAGAGTTAATGACCTTGCTCCTTCGTCAAATGATGCAGGAACTGTTATTACAATATCCTGGTTTTCTAATGCAGCATCTGTAAACTGATGATTCCAGACAGTTCTGATATGTGCTAAATAACTAGCACTGGCATTTACAGGAGAGACTTTCTGTACCTCATCTGTACTTCCCCAAGGCAAAATATCAGCATTATGATCAACCGATGGGTGGGATAACCAACTTTTGGCACTACTCACAAAACGCCCTTGTGTTTTAGCACCTAATATACGCGCGGCTTCACCCACAACTGCTAATTTACCCACTGTAGAAAACACAATATCCGCTTTTGATAATTCACCTTCTGCCGGGTGATAACGCACTGAAGGTAACAATGGCCTGGCAGCGACTTCACCTGGCGCGATCAATTGCTCAATCTGGAATATTTTTATGCTTTGATCTAAATTATTTTTTGAGGCTTCAACATAGGCAACAACCGTATGTGTTGTACCTAAGTCGATACCGACTAGATATTTTGCTGCTTTATTTTTCAAAGGTAAATATTAGGTTAATAATGTTTCATCGACCCCTTATTATACCCTTTGTGTTTCACAACACCTCTGTTTAGTCTGTGAGCTTTTGTAATAGAAAGAACCCTGTCTATGCCTGTATCCTTTGCAGCTATAATCGACGATCTTAAAATAACCGGATATTACTCCAAGCCTAAAATTATGCTTATTAAATTAGTTATTGCGAATCATTCGCATTTGTATTATTATAAGCTTAATTATTCTTTTGGAGCTTCATAAAATGAAATTAAAACACGTCTTTCCTATTGCATTAACAGCCTTATTCAGTCTTCCGGCTGCCCATGCAATGACAGTTGAAGAGCTAGCCGCACAATTTGAATCATACAAATTACAACAAGATGTCAAATTCAATCAACTAAGCTCTGAAAATGCACAATTAAAACAACAAAACCAGCAGTTACAAAAAAGTATTAGCAACACCCAATCTCAAGTAACTAACAACACCACCGCTGTTGAAGTGATTAGTGAAAATTATGACGGCGTACAAACAGCATCGGAATGGTTTAA
>CAZNGU010000388.1:0-3050 GCA_964572325.1 uncultured Methylomarinum sp. | reverse complement strand
ATTGGGTGATATTTTTAAATAGTCAATGACACCTTGCTGGAAGTGAGGTTCAAGTGCTTCAAAATCGAAATCATGTTTTGCACAAGGCTCAATGCAGCTGGCAATTTTAGCGGCTATATACAGTATGCAGGCATCATGTATAAATTTATTTGCATTTAAAGGATCAAGATGCTGTTCAATCATTTGCCAAATACTGGCGGGTAACTCCCACTGTTTTAAAAATTCTGCACCTAATTCTGCATAAGTAAAACCTAATAACTCTTGTTCAGCTTGAAGCATGGCATCTTCACCCTGGTTTTTAAGTTCCAGTATCTGTCTGGCTTGTTCTGGACACTGTGTAATATAAATCAGCCGTCCTATGCTATGCAATAAACCGCCTATAAACAGGCGTTCAGATTCAGAATGTTTTAGTGTTTTGGCGATAAGTCTTGCTAACACCGCACTGGTAACACTGTGAAACCAAAAAATATCCATATCGATTAATTCAGTAGGTATTTTTTTAAAGCTGGTAGTGACTGAGGTTGTTATTACCAGATTCCATAATTCTTTATGTCCTATTACTGTGATTGCCCTGGAAACGGTATCTATTTTTGCCGGAAATCCAAAATAAGCACTATTCACAAGCTTTAGGATAGTAGCGGTTAAAGCCGGGTCGCTGATAATAATTTCTTCCAGATCATCATTAGATGGCTTAGGCGAATCAAGGGCTTCATTAATCCTTAAAGCGACTTCTGGGAGTGTGAATAATGAGCTGACTTGAGCAGCTATTGATTTTGCATTCATTGAAATAAGTTTATTGAGTTAAGGCAACTGGCAATAAATAAAATTTAAGCCTACTTTTTAAACGCTTTTTCAAAAGCATTAGCCATTGAACCTTGTGGTCTAGTTTGTTGAACGGCTACTACAGGCTTTGCTTGTCGTCCGGGTTTATTTTTTTTATCAACCGCTTTAACTCTGGAGCTATCGGTATTCTTTTTCATGGATAAAGCAATTCGCTGACGGGCAATGTCTATTTCCAAAACTTTAACTTTAACCATTTCGCCTGTTTTCACTATATCTCGAGGGTCTTTTATAAAAACATCTGCTAAATGAGAAATATGGATTAAACCATCCTGGTGGACACCTATATCGACAAAAGCACCAAAATTAGCCACATTTGTAATCACACCTTCCAGCATCATTCCCTCTTGCAAGTCATGGATGGTTTCAATACCTTCTTTAAACTGCACACTTTTAAATTCTGGGCGAGGATCCCGCCCCGGCTTTTCAAGCTCTTGAATAATATCAGTAATAGTGGGCAGTCCAAATTTGTTGTTGGTATAATTTGCTGCATTTAGACTGCGTAAAAACTGGCTCTGTCCTATTAATTGGCTAATGGTTTTACCGGTATCTTTAATAATAGCATTGATAACAGGATAGGTTTCCGGGTGAACAGCGGATGCATCCAATGGGTTATCACCTGACATAATGCGTAGAAACCCAGCTGCTTGTTCATAGGCTTTGTCACCTAGGCGAGGTACTTTTTTCAATTGCTTGCGGTTCTTGAAAGGCCCGTTTTCATTCCGAAATACCACAATATTGTCGCTAACACTGCTGGATAATCCCGAAACTTGTTTCAGTAATGAAGCCGATGCTGTATTTACATCAACACCTACGGCATTAACACAGTCTTCAATAACACTATTTAGACTTCTGAGTAATTGCACCTGGTTAACATCATGCTGATATTGGCCGACACCGATAGATTTGGGTTCAATTTTAACCAGTTCTGCCAGAGGATCCTGTAAACGTCGAGCGATAGAAATGGCACCTCGAATGGTTACATCCAGATCGGGAAATTCCTTGCTGGCCAATTCAGAGGCTGAATAAACCGAGGCTCCGGCTTCAGACACGATCATTTTGTTAAAGGAAAGGTTTTTATGTCGCTTCATTAAATCTGCAACCAACTGATCAGTTTCTCGTGAGCCGGTACCGTTACCTATACTAATTAGATTAACCTGATATTGCTGAATAAGCTTGGCCAACGCGCTAATAGATGAGTCCCATTGGTTTTTAGGCGCATGGGGATATAGGGTGTCATAAGCTAATAGTTTCCCGGTAGCATCAACTACCGCTACTTTGATGCCTGTCCGAATAGCAGGGTCGAGTCCCATAGTAATTTTTTGACCTGCCGGTGCTGCCAGTAATAAATCTCTCAGGTTATTAGCAAACACTTTGATTGCTTCAAGCTCTGCAGCTTCCCGTAATCGTAATTTTAAATCTAGATCAATGCGGGTAAATAATTTGATTTTCCAGGCCAGACGAGCCACTTCCTGCAGCCATGCATCAGCGGGCTTGGATATGTCGGTGATTTCAAGATGACGTGCAACTCCTTGGGTACAACGTAGATGTTGTTCTTTCTCATCAATGCCTGGTTTTAAAGTTAGAGTGAGCAGGTCATCATTACGGCCTCTAAAAAGAGCGAGTGCGCGATGCGAAGGGATTTTTTTGATGGCTTCCTGGTAATCAAAATAATCCTTGAATTTAATAGCGGCTGATTCTTTAGCTTTATTAACGCTGGAGCATAGAATGCCTTCATTCCAGATATATTCGCGAAATTTATCCAGCAATTCAGCATTTTCTGATAATTCTTCCATAATAATTTGCTTGGCACCCTCTAAAGCCGTATTTACATCATTAACCCCCTTGTCTTGGTTAATAAAATCGGCTGCCAGTTGTTCGGGTATTACGCTACGGTCTGCGATAATTGTGCGCGCCAAAGGTTCCAAGCCGGCTTCTCTGGCTATTTGAGCTTTAGTTCTGCGGCGTGGTTTATACGGAAGATATAAATCCTCTAAAATGGTTTTGGTATTAGCCTGCCTGATTACCTTTTCTAATTGAGGTGTTAATTTATTCTGAGAGGAAATGCTGTCAAGAATAGTTTCCCTGCGACTGTTTAGTTCGCGTAAATAAAGCAGGCGTTCATCAAGTAAGCGTAATTGAATATCATCAAGTCCTCCCGTTATTTCTTTTCTGTAACGGGCAATAAAAGGGACGGTTGCGCCATCATC
>CAZNGU010000387.1:0-3053 GCA_964572325.1 uncultured Methylomarinum sp. | reverse complement strand
AGACGAACAAAAATACCGCGCTAGTTGCTCAAGTTATTTCGTACCCATTCCTAAGGCACTGAAATTATAGTTTAATTAGTTTTCTTGGTCACTGGCTTGCTGCTGATGAATTATTTTTAATTGTTCCTGAACCGTTTTTACTAAAGCATCGGGGTTAAATTTAGCTAAAAATTTATCGGCGCCTACTTTTTCAACCATTGATGTATTAAAAACACCACTTAATGAAGTGTGTAGAATCAAATAGATCTGCTTCATTTCAGGGTGGCTTTTAATCTTTTTAGCTAGGGTATAACCATCCATTCTTGGCATTTCCACATCTGAAATAATCATCGCGTAGCGTTTAGTGATATCAACACCTTCATCAACGAGTTGTTGCAGGTGTTCCCAGCCCTCCAGGCCATCTTTAAACAAGGTTACTTCAATGCCTATTTGTGTACAAACTCTTTTTACCTGGTTTCTTGCTACGCTGGAATCATCAATGACTAAAATATGGTCGTTTTCCCCTAGTGCTTCCTGGTCAATTGCCTCATCTGATGCATGGTCTTCTCCTCCCATGACTTCTTTCATTACTTTTTCAACATCGATGACTTCAATTAATTCCTGCTTAACCTGTGTGATTGCAGTCAGATAACCTTCTTTTCCTGTACCACTGGGAGGTGCCTTTACTTGATCCCAGCCTATATTAATAATTCTATCCACGGAGGCTACCAAAAACCCCTGTATAGCACGATTATATTCAGTAACAATGACATAACTATTTTCATCTTTTGTAATTGCTGGCATTCCGATGGCCATAGACAGGTCTAAAACAGGAATTGTTCTGCCGCGTAAATGAGCCACTCCACAAATGACAGAATGCGATTTTGGCATTTGAGTTAAAGCTGGGCACTGGATAACTTCTTGAACCTTAAATACATTAATGCCAAATCGTTGACGACCATATAACTTAAACAGTAAAAGTTCAAAGCGGTTATGCCCGGCCAGTTTTGTTCTCTGATCAACACCATCTAGAATACTTGCCATACTCTCCACCTAAAAAAATAAATATCTTGTAAGTATAACGGCTTTTTGGCTTTTTACTTGAGCTAAGCCACGTGCAATAAATAAGATTCTCGCGTTACCTAAATAGTTGGCTCACTTTATGCTTGGTTATTTGAACAAGACATTTATTTGGCGCAAATGATGAATATCACAAAATTACTCTTGGTGATCCTTTTTATAATAAGTAGCTATGCACAGAGCAGTGTTGCGGCAACAATACAATCAGTTGCATCAATACAGGCAGCAATAGATGACTATATTGCTTTAAACCTGACTAGTAATATTGAGTATAAGATAAGACATAGTCATTTGGATAAACGCTTAAAACTCTCATTTTGTAGTCAATCACTGGAGATTTTCAACACCATAGGCTCTTTAAAGCCAGGGCGAAATTCTATTGGGGTAAAGTGTGAGGGTGAAAAAAGATGGACAATATTCACTTCTGTTATTATCAGACAATATAAAAATGTTGTTATTTTAAGGCAGGCAATACGACGGGGTGAAATTTTTAATGCATCTTTAATACAATTAGAAAAAAGAGAGGTGTCTACTTTACGTTCGGGATATATTTTAGACCCAGATATTATCATTAAGAAACAAGCTACTCGAAATCTGTCAGCAGGTAAGGTAATTACTCCACTAAATTTTAGCGAGGCTAAAATAATAAAACGGGGTCAAAGAGTGACGATAACAACAAGTCAGCCTAATTTATCAATTAGTATGGCGGGTATAGCCTTGATGGATGGTGTTAAAGGCCAGCTTATAAATGTTAAAAACTCAAAATCGCAACAAATTATTCAAGGAACGGTGAGCAGGCCCGGGCAGATTGTTGTTCTTTTTTGACTATTATATTAAAGTAATTATTGCAATTGCCGCTAACAGGTACAGATTAATCCAAGTAGAGAATTATTATGACTATTCATTCTTTAACCAATAAACCTCCAGGTAATAACCCTTTGCCGCCAAAATCAACTCAAAATGAGAGTTTGAAAAGTGATATTAAATCGAGCAAAGAAACGGAACCCACAGTCAATGTTGCTATTACCGATATTGCTAAAAAAATAACAGAAGCATTTGAAACATCTTCTAACGAAGTGCCTGGCGTAGATAATAATCGTATTTTAGCCATTAAAGCAGCATTGGATGATGGAACCTATCCTATCAATGCAGAAGTTATTGCTGAGAAAATGATTCAAATGGAACAAGAGCAATTTTATGATAGTTGATGAATTATGATTATTAAAACATTTCCCATTGCTGAAAAGCTGTTAAAAAAAGGTTTAAATTTAAATCTTGAGTTATTTGACCTGTTAAATAAAGAAGCTGATTCTCTACGGAATCTTACTAATCCAGCCTTGCTGTCCAATTTGGCAAAGGCTAAAAAAGAAACAGTTTCTCAACTCAATTTGTTTTCTAAACAACTTTCTCAGGTTTTATCAACTGAAAAACTGGAAATGGCAGCTGAAGGTGTTTTCAGGTATTTTAAAAAAGCAGAAGAAGTAAGCATAAATACTGATAAATCAGAGGGTTATTGGAAAGAAATACTAGCAATTGCCAAGCAATGCCGTGCCCTTAACGAGAATAATGGCGCCAGTATTAATTTGCTTACCCAGTATAGCCAGCGTTCTTTACATATCCTGCAAGGAAAGTCACAGCAGCCGATAAGCTATGGTTCAGATGGTTCTGCTAAACGGGAACTTTTTTCTCATACCTTATATTCGGTGTAAACAGAAAGAGTAGAGATTGTTAAAATTTATCGTGGTTTTGTTGTAAACTTATTCCATGCATGTTTCTTAATGCTGAAGTTTCCATTAACCTTGAATAATTATAAAAAAGACTCTATAAATGTCTGGAATATTAAACAAATTTTTTTCTAAAAAAAAGCAAGAAGAGAACTCAGAGTCAGAAAGCTACGAATTTGACTCTTCATCAAATCCCAATTTTTTAACTAATCCTAGTGAAATTAATAAGTTATTGTTTGATATTGAAAAAAGTTCATCCTTATGTAGCAT
>CAZNGU010000386.1:0-3068 GCA_964572325.1 uncultured Methylomarinum sp. | reverse complement strand
AATGATATAAACGATATATAAGGTAATAAGATGAAATTATTTAAAATTTTTATACTTGCATTTTTTGTAGTATCACTGATTGCATGTGGTGGCGCGGAAGAAAGAAAAGCTGTTTATCTGGAGAAAGCAAAAGCTTCTATAGAAGCAGGTGATCTTGATAAAGCAAGAATTGAATTAAAGAATGTTCTTCAGATAGACCCTAAAGATGCTGAAGCTTATTATCAACTGGGCAAGGTATTTGAGCTGAAGAAAAATTACCGTAAAGCTTATGTTAATTACCTTAGGGCGGAAGAGTTGAACCCAGAGCTTTTGGAAAATCAGGCAAGGCTAGGGCGGTTCTATCTTGTGCTAATGAATGATTTAGAGAAGGCGCAGGAAAAGATTGATTTGATATTATCTAAAGAACCGGAAAATCCTGATGGTTTGTTATTAAAAGCCGTTTCATTGTTGCGAAAGGGGAATAATGATGAAGGCATGAAAATTATAAAAGATATTACTGTTCGGGATATTGGGCATACTGAAAGTGCTTTAATATTGGCTTCCCTGTACATTAAAGAAAATAAAGCCAGTGATGCAATAAATTTGTTGGATGCGGCATTAAAAAATAACAAAAATAATGAGCAGTTAAAAAAACTGTTGGCGTCAGCTCTTGTTGTAAATAAAGACTACGAACGTGCAGAAGTGATATACAAAAAATTTCTTGAAAGAAACCCAGGGAACAGTTCAAATTATAATAGTCTTGCAGCTTTTTATAATCAGACGGGTGATAAAACAAAAGCAGAAGATGTGCTTCGTGCTTCAATTAATAACAAAGCAGATGATGAAGATAGAATATTAACTTTAATTAAATATATTAAAGCGACTAAAGGAATTGATAAGGCTATTTTAGAGCTGAAGTCATTTATCGCTGCTAATAATGGTCTTGGAAAGCTTAGGGGTGCACTGGCTGATTTGTATATTTTAAATAATGATAAACAAGCAGCGGTTAAAGTTCTTAAACAGGCAATTAATGATTTTTCGGAGGAAGTCACAGGTGTTGCCGCACGTACAGCTCTAGCTTCAATATATATAAGTGATAAGGATTATGAAAAAGCTTCTGCTGTCGTAGAAGATGCTGCTTCAATTTCACCTAATGATCCTCAGATAAATTATTTAAAAGCTAAGTTTGCTGTACGCAACAAAGATTTTGAAAAAGCCATTATTTCTCTGCGCATTGTTACAAAAGAAACGCCGGAAAATATAGGGGCATTCCTTTTATTGGCAAATGTTTATCAACAGAAAAATGATGTTGAACAGGCTAAACGTATATTAAACAGTGCGTATGAAAACAATATAACCAATGCGGATGCTTTATTGAAACTTGCGCAATTCTATTTTAAGCGTGATACTAAACAAGCTGAAAAAATTATAGATAACTACAATAGCTTAAAAAACTCTGATTATGATGGGCTGTCAATAAAGTCCGCAATATTAAATCAGAATAAGAAATACTCCGATGCATATGAGATTGCCAGAATATTGATGGAGTTGTACCCTGATAAGCCGAATGGTTATTTGCAAGCTATTCAGTATCTCAACCAGCAAGGAAATAAGCAACAAGCGATATCCGTTTTAGAGAAAGGGTATATAAATACTAAAGACAATAAAAAAATACTAACTCTGTTAACTACCTTGCAGGTGTTTGATAAAAAATTTGATATTGTAATCAATAGATTAAATAAAGAAATAGAATCTTCGCCAGAGGATGTCGGGCTTAAGTTGTTGCTAGCCAAGGTGTATGTGGTTAATAAAAATACCGTTTCTGCTGAAACGGTACTAAACGAAGTTATTTCTGTTGCCCCGGAAACGGAGGAAGCATATTTGCTTCTTTCGCAGCTATACCTAAGCAAAAAGGATGCAGAGTTGGTTAAAGAGGTTTTACTCAAGGGAAAAGAGAACGTTAAGGCTAGCGTTAAAATACCATTTAAACTGGCAAGTACATATGAAGTGGACGGTTCGTATAAAAAAGCGATAGATATTTATCGGGATCTGTATCAAAAACACCCGGATAATTTACTCATAATTAATAATCTGGCTTCGATGTTATCTGATTATGGAAATAAGGTATCTGATCTGGATTTAATGAAGGTACTTGTTAGCAAGCTTGAAGTAAACAGCCAGCCAATTTTTCTAGACACCATCGGCTGGGTTTATTACAAGCTTGGAGATTACCAAAAATCGGTTCAATATTCGGCTAAAGCTGTAGAAAAATCACCTAAGATTAATGTATTTAATTACCATTTAGGTATGGCGTACAAGAAGGTGGGCGATACAGTTCAGGCGAAGATTTATCTGGAAAAAAGTCTGACAAGTGACAAACCGTTTAAACAGAAAAAATTAGCACAGTCAGCCTTAAAAGGCCTTTAACTCTGGATATATTTTAAGGGGTCTTTGGATGATTCATGAAACCGTCTTGAAGTTGTGAGTTATTCGTCTTCGGCATTCTGAAACTTCATAATAGCTGGCTATCACATGCGTTTCACACCTTGAGTCTGAATGTTTAGTTTGTAATATACTTTTGGCGTGCTTGGGGTTTTCTCAAGGTGATAGATAAATTTTTAAATAGTATTGGTTACTCATATGAACATAGGTGCAATTAGTTACTCAATAAGCGCCTTCACATTTCTGATTTTTTTAGCAATTCTGCTAACTGATAGGCACAAAGGTTCTACCAAGCAAGCATTAGTCATTGCTGCCAGCATTAGTTGTATCTGGTCTTTTGTGCTGGCCTATGAGTCCTTGTTGTCGACAGCTAATATTCAGCTATCAATAATAGAATACTTTAAAACCTCGTCATGGATAATCTTACTTATTCAGCTCTTAGGTGCTGTATACGCAGATCGTTTCGAAAGAAAAGCAGTTAAGAAGGTTCAATATATCATCGTAGCCGTTATAGTTTTTTTGATATTGCCGGTGTTTTTTCAATATATCTTTGATGACATTTCATTTTTAGATAATGAATATCTGACAGGTCTAAACTTACTAATAACAATTGTTGCTATTGTTTTAATCGAGCAAGTTTATCGCAA
>CAZNGU010000385.1:0-3080 GCA_964572325.1 uncultured Methylomarinum sp. | reverse complement strand
AGCGGGGCCACACCCAGCCATTGATAACCCGGACCCCGGTTCAGCCGGGTTTACCGGATCACTGGTAGTCGCAGAGTTTAACTCACAAAAAGAAGCGCAACACTGGGCAAGTGCCGACCCTTATTTTGAAGCAGGCGTTTATGCCCACATTACCGTCAAACCTTTTAACAAAGTATTGCCCTAAACTCCTTTAATTTTCAACCTGTTTTAAAACCACTACTTAAGGATATTCTTTATTATGAATAAAATACTCTCAGGTTTCCTCGTTGCCGGACTGATGCTGACTGCCGCCCCATGGGCTAGTGCAGGAAGTGCTGTAGCCACGGTAAACGGCACCCCCATCAGCCAGAAAGACTACGATTTCTATCTGGAGCAGGCTATGCATCGCCGTGGTCAGCAGAGCAAGAACCGGGGCGGCGTTAATCGTCAGGCCGTCATCAATGAACTGGTCAACCGCGAACTGCTACACCAGGCGGCCATCAAGGAAAAAGTAGAAAATGATGATGCCGTGGCCTTTCAACTTAAACAGCTCAAGGTCGATGCCCTGATCCAGGGACTGATCAACAAAATATCAAAAGATCATCCCATCACGGATAAAGAGCTTAAAAAGGAATATGACAAACGTATAGCGGGCGCCAAACTGACCGAATACAAGGCCCGCCACATTCTGCTGAAGACCGAAGAAGAAGCCAAAACCGTCATTGCCGAACTTGACAGCGGGGCAAAATTTGCAGATCTGGCGAAGAAAAAATCTACCGGTCCTTCCGCAAAGGATGGTGGTGAACTAGGCTGGTTCAATCCGGCACAAATGGTACCTCCTTTTTCTCAGGCTGTCGCACAACTGAAAAAAGGTCATTATACCGAAAAACCGGTTAAGACCCAGTTCGGCTGGCATGTAATCATGCTGGAAAATGTACGCAAGCGCACCCCGCCCAAGTTCAAAGATATTAAAGCTCAATTGCGCGTAGTGCTTCAGAACCAGCGTGTTCAGAAATATATTGTCAGCTTACGTAAGCACGCAAAGATTGACATTAAATAACAAAAAAAATCCGGGTAAATCTCCCTGCAGCATGCTCACGCTGCGGGGAGTGACTCTCGAATAAACTGTCCCGCCGCGCAAGCGAACGGGGTATTAGAAAAGTGCTAGATGGCGATCTTCGCGCCATTTTATATATTTATTCACTTAATTCTTTATGTACTTCTCAATCATATCTTCACTTCCATGCTTACCAACAATACTCACAAAATATCTATCACTACAGAATTCCTCATCCCCATAGCTTTCTCTCTACACCAGAACAACACCGGAATATTTTTCGGGTAGTGGAACTCTTTATTATTTGCACGGTCTTTTTTTAATCATGCACTGGCTTTAACTACAACAAAAAATTGTTAGCGTCTCAAAAAACAATGCCGTTTGGATAGTATTAAGAATATGCTGTTTAAGCGGCTTAACCAAATGTAGATAAAGATGAAATTATATGTGGGCCGCATTTACAGCATTACCCGACGATTTTCGGCTGTCAAAATCATACATTTGTTATATTATTTAATAAATAAATAAATAAAATCCGGATGTGGAGTGACTAACATTGAAGAACCCTCTGAGGTAATTCCTCACACCGGGATCTTTGACGGGTAGTGATAACTGGCTGTCCTGTCTTGTTATATGAAACAACACTGCTGTCCCGTTAACCCCCTCTCCCCAACGGGGAAAGGGGCGAGATAGTTTTACTCCCCTCACCCTGGCCTTCTCCCCTGAGGGGAGAAGAGATGGCTTCGGTTTTAGCCTTGTTTTAATTTTATGTCTTAAATAACGTCGATTAAGCTAAGGGCTTGCATAATCAGAAACTTATTAAGCATCGTGACTATCTTAACGGGACAGCAGTGATGAAACAATCATGAAAATATTAACCGTAGGAAGAATAATATTTAGAATTGCCTTAATAATAGCAGCCGTTGAATTATTTATAATGCTGGTATTGGGTGATATCCCTCATAGAATGCAAGGCGAAAAATTATTATTTTCTCACCTTGCGCTACTCTCATTTTTGAATGCTGTTTTGTTGGTTTTTTTTGCTTCGCCTTTAATCTATTTTTGGGTTGTTAAACCTTTCGCGGATGAACGGGATGCGGCTATATCTAAAATTACGCTTCTAGCACATCATGATCCGCTAACTCATTTAGCAAATCGGCGATTAATAGATCAAAACTTAAAAACTACCCTGGCACATTGCATTAGACGTGAGACTTATGGTGCTTTAATACTAATTGACCTGGATAGTTTTAAACCGATAAATGATAATCATGGGCATGACGCAGGCGATGCGATACTTATTGAAGTCGCTAAAAGATTAACATCTATCATAAGGGATGAAGATGTGGTTGGGCGTATTGGTGGAGATGAATTTGTTGTATTAATTAATTATCTTGATAAAGATGAACAGATCGCAAACGAAAAAGTATTAATCATTGCGGAAAAATTAAATGCAACATTAAGTGAACCTTTGGAATATGCGGGAAAAACATTACAAGTTAACTCAAGCGCCGGGATCTCCCTTTTAGGCATGGAAAAAGTAACTATAGATACGGTATTTAAAAGGGCTGATCTTGCTATGTATCAGGCAAAAAAAGGCGGCAAGAAATATATTGTGTTTTCACAAAAAACAACCCCCTCTGCCGCAAGCGAGCGAGGTATTAAGTTGTAGATTGGGCTGAATAAAATGAAGTCCAACAACCTGCTTTAATATTCTCACGATTTCCAATGCGATCACCCCCCCAGGGTGCGCACGCTGCGAGTTCCCCCGGGTCAATGGCGTTTATTTGCATATGGGTTGATAATTTAAGGGTATGAAAAATTCCCCTCCTGCCAGGCTAAGCCGATCAGTATAGTTTCCCTGTGGACACAAAATCGCACCCACCCTACTGGTCTTTAGCAAATTTCAGGTTTCTTTAAGTTTCATTTAAGATTTATGTTTTAGACTTTACCGATGTAGAAAAGCAAACTCTTATGGAAGGAGCATACCGCCATGCCACAATCCGAAACAATCAAAATATGGGATCCTCTAGTACGCCTGTTT
>CAZNGU010000384.1:0-3082 GCA_964572325.1 uncultured Methylomarinum sp. | reverse complement strand
GACCGCGCGAAGTATATATTTTTTTATGAGAATTTTGTGCCTACCAAACATATGTTGAAATCAGTATTGAAATGGATTTTTTTCCTTTTTTTCTTATCTTTTCTTTGCACAATCATTGCCAGCTATTTTTTTGTTTCTGAGCTTAAAAAGGAGCTTCCAGATATCCAGCAATTACATGATGTTGAATATCAAATTCCTCTAAGCGTATATAGTCATGACCATCTTTTATTGGCGCGATTTGGTAAAAAGAAAAGAACTCCAGTTAATATCAGTGAAGTACCTCGGTCTCTGATTAATGCCTTTCTTGCTGCTGAAGACGCTCGCTTCTATTCGCATCCGGGCGTTGATTACAAAGGTCTTATTCGTGCGGCAGTACAATTGGTATTGACCGGCAAGAAGAAACAGGGCGGCAGTACTATTACTATGCAGGTCACGCGTAACTTTCTTCTTAGTAGAGAAAAGACCTATATCCGAAAAATTAAAGAAATTATTTTATCCTTACAAATTGAGCAAGAATATTCAAAAGATAAAATTTTAGAGCTATATCTCAATAAAATTTATTTAGGTCATCGTTCTTATGGCATAGTGGCTGCAGCATCTACCTATTATGATAAGTCACTGGCTGAGCTTGATCTTTCACAAATTGCAATGATTGCCGGCCTGCCTAAGGCGCCTTCATCCTATAACCCAATCACTAACCCTGAAAGAGCTTTACAGCGCAGAAATTATATTTTAAAAAGAATGCTTAAGCTGGGTTATATTCAACAGGCGGAATTTGATATTGCCTTAAGTACGCCTGTTACAGCCAGCATTCATTCAAATCAACTGGATGCTCCGGCTCCTTATGTTGCAGAAATGGTTCGTAAGGAAATAGTTGCGCAATATGGTGAAAAAGCATTTACATTAGGCTTAAAAGTTTATACGACGATCAATAGTAAACTACAGGCAACAGCATCTCGTGCTGTGCAATCTGCCCTGCACAAATACGACCAGCGACATGCTTACCATTCTTTACCGCATCCTAATAAAGTAAAGTTTGATCCTTCTGAATTCAGTTCAATTGCAGATACGCAATCTGCACAAATTGTAGCAATAAATGACAAAATTCTTAGCGCTAAATTGCGGGATAATTCCTTGGTCGAGTTACCCATAGCTTCAATAAGTTGGGCTAAAAGATACAAATCAATACATGATCTATTGAAGCTAAATGATTTGGTAAGAGTTCGTCAGCTTGCTGATGGGGCTTGGAAGTTAGCTCAAATACCTGTTGCAGAAGCGGCTTTTGTAGCCTTGAATTCAAATAATGGAGCTATTCTGGCTTTAACGGGTGGTTTTGATTTTTTTCATAATAAATATAATCGCGTTACTCAGTCCAAACGGCAGCCGGGATCCGGTTTTAAACCCATTATTTATACTACCGCGCTTGAACACGGCTTTACTGCCGCAAGCCTGATTAACGATGCGCCTGTGGTTATTGATGACCCCTCACAAGAAAGTCAGTGGCGGCCACAAAACTATAGTAAAAAATTCTTTGGTATGACGCCGCTACGAACTGCTTTGCGAAAATCGAGAAACCTTGTTTCCATAAGATTGCTGCGAGAACTTGGAATTAATCAAGTTATTAACACAGCCGTTCGCTTTGGTTTTGAGCCAGAGCAATTACCTAAAAGTTTGTCTTTAGCATTAGGCAGTGGCTATGCAACACCTTTGCAAATGGCAACGGTTTTTTCGGTTTTTGCAAATGGCGGCTTTCTTATCAAGCCTTATTTTATTGAGCAGATTGAAGATAATAAAGGTAATATCTTGTTTCAGGCGGCACCTGAAATTGTCTGTCCAGAGTGTGATAATGGTCAATTAGATATGGCCTCTCATGCTCCACGAATTATTTCACCAAGAATCAATTTTTTAATGAATTCTTTGTTAAGAGATGTAGTGCAAAGAGGGACAGCAACTAAAGCAAAGGTATTAAATCGAACGGATCTGGCTGGTAAAACAGGAACCACCAATGATCAACGAGATGCCTGGTTTAATGGTTTTAGTTCCGGTATAGCGGCTTCTGCCTGGTTGGGTTTTGATACGGCAAAACCTTTGGGACGTTACGAAACAGGGGGAAAAGCTGCTCTTCCTATCTGGATTGACTTTATGAGAGTAGCTTTAAAAGATAAGCCTGAAGTGGCATTGGAAATTCCTGCCGGAATAAGCAGAGTCTTTATTGACTCTAAAACGGGGAAACTGGCAATGCCAGATAGCGAAGGAATATGGGAGTTTTTTCGATCTGAAAATATTCCAGCAGAATATTCTCAGCCTGATATCGAGCTTGAAGATTCAGAAGAAGTTGAAGAGGACAGTTTGTTCTAAATATAGCGTTGTTTTCTAGTTTCCACGGTCTCCGTCATTGCCATTAAGTTAAGCGTTTTAGGTAGGATGTGCTGACGATAGGAAGCGCATCAATGGTGTGGATATGATGCGCTTCGTTCCTCAGCACATCCTACTTTTTCCCCTAACTAAATGGTAGTGAGGGTCTTCGTAGGAACTCATATAGGAACGCTCTGCGTCTTGTGACGCGGAGCGACACAAACTGCGAATAATATTTCTATCTTGTTTCTACTGGCTTGTATTCTCGCGCACCATAACCGGTATAGATCTGCCGAGGTCGACCAATACGCTGGCCTGGTTCGGACATCATTTCCAGCCAGTGAGATACCCAGCCGGCTGTTCGGGCGATAACAAACATGACGGTAAACATGTCTTCCGGGATTTTTAGTGCTTTATAAATAATACCCGAGTAAAAGTCAACATTGGGGTATAGTTTTTTCTCAATAAAGTATTCATCCTTTAAAGCATATTCTTCCAATGCCAGTGCCAGCTCAAATAAAGGGTCGTCATTGGGAAACTTTTCCAGGACCTCGTGGCAGGTCTCACGCGTTATAGTCGCTCTCGGGTCAAAGTTTTTATAGACTCGATGACCAAACCCCATTAATCTGAAAGGGTCATTTCTGTCTTTGGCTTTAGCAATAAATTCTGGGATTCTATCCACTGTGCCAATTTCGGCTAGCATACTTAAAACGGCTTCATTAGCACC
>CAZNGU010000383.1:0-3090 GCA_964572325.1 uncultured Methylomarinum sp. | reverse complement strand
ACGCAGCGGATTGCAAATCCGTCTATACCGGTTCGATTCCGGTCCGCGCCTCCAATAAAAACAATGACTTAGCAAGAGATTGGTAAGTCATTTTTTATTTGCACAGTCGCGCACAGATGTAGATTTACAACAAATAATTTGTAAAAAATCATGTTTTACGTTAACTTTTGCACAGAAAGTTGATGAATGGCGATAATTTCCAAACACAATGATAATAACATTGTCCTATATGATCGCTATGACAGCCCTTTCATCTTCTGCAAAGTCAAAGACCCCGCAAAGAATTGGCATCGAAAATCAACACATAAGAAAAATACAACGGATGCTTTGAAAATTGCAGAAGACTGGTTTATTGAACTTCGATATGCACATTCGCGCGGTTGGGCTACAAAGCGCAGGACGTTTGGATCTGTTGCGGACTTATATTTAAAAGAGTTACGCGAGGAAGTAGCACTCGGTTTTAAAAATGAACGAAATCTCAAAGATTATAGTGCCATCGTAAAAACATATCTTCGTCCTTTTTATAACCGCAAATACATCGACATGATAAAAATTAAAGATATAGCGGATTATCATATATGGCGCGCAGAATATTGGGTAACTGGACCAGGCTCAAAAATCAAGCACCTCACCTACGAACTTAATGGAAAAACTATCCGCCGCAAAAGACCAAAAGGAAGCGTTCCTAGCCGCTCAACACGCAATGTTGAAACTGTAGTTCTTCGCGCAATATTCAATACAGCCTTAAAATATGAATATATTACACCAGCCCAACTTCCCACGATTAAAATACCAAACAAAAACGATAAAAGTAAAAACCCACGCCCTGCCTTCACCAAAAAAGATTATGATATTTTCATTAAATTTCTTGATGAATGGCCACGTGAGAAAAATTGCAAGAACAAAGACAAACGTTGGCTGTTAAATCAGTATGTCGTATTTCTCTTTCACACTGGACTTAGACCGGGCAAAGAAACCGACCAATTATGCTGGAAACATCTACGTGAGAAAAAAATGGAAGACGGGCAAATGCGTTTTGTACTCACCGTTCCCAAAAAGACAAAGACGGGATATAGATACCCAGTTGCTAATGACCCAGCACATTCGGCACTCACTAAAATCAAAATTAATTTAATGAACAGTGGCATCGATGTAACTGAGGATATGCCAATTTTTACAATGCCAAACGGACAGCATGTTACCCATGTAGGGTTTAGGCAAACATTTGAAAAGGCATTAGAGAAAAGCGGCACCATGTACGATGCAAAGGGCAGTAAACGATGCCCATATAGTTTGCGGCACACATACGCAACATTTCAATTGGTCTATAATAGGGTCAGTGTCTACACGCTAGCTAGGCAAATGGGTTGCGGTGTAAAAATGATAGAAGATTTTTACGGCGATTTAACACCAGAAATGGCCATTGATGAATTAACTTCAAAGTCGGTGGATAATTTCATTTGGCGATTATCCCCTTGACGTATGTTCTTATGGATTGTGCCGTTATAAATTTTTATCTTACAAATAAAAAAACAACTAAAGACATATTAAGTCTGCTACATACAAGTAAAAAATATAGCATCAGGAAAATGCTATACCTCTCAAGTGGGTGAGCGTCAAATCCTGTCCCTTTACCCCTGATCATGATTTGTCCTTGGTGAGTTTTTAACATTGCGCCAGTATAGCATTTGTGGAGCTGTCTGCTAGTCTTTGCAGTTACCGCACTTGCTTTATATTCAATTTTATGCTACGAATATATTAGAAATAGTATGTGTTAGTCCATACGTTTTTTTTCATAAGGGGGAATATGATATGCGTATTTTTATAGTACTTTTCAGCCTACTTTTTGCCAGTTGGGCAAATGCTGCTGTGATTATTGTCAATGATGGTGATCAATTCAATTACGATGCTGCTAATACTTATCAGTTTGTAGGAGCATTGTCAGCGACGAATACAATCCTGACTTACGGGTTTGACCTTGATTTGGGTGAATCTTTTGACTTTTTGGTCACTTCACCAGCTGAGTTCGCTCTGGGAGCATTAGTTAGTACCGGCCCGAACGGTTTCGGTACAACGATATTTAAGCCAAATATATCCGGAACCATTGCCGCCGGAACTTCATTCTTGTTTCCACTTGATGGGAATTTCTTCTCTGGGCAGACTCACTGGATAACAGTTGGTATCGGTCCAGGGGCCTATTCAATTATTGATTCATAGTACGGTGGATCATTCGGGGTATATAACTTCTACACCAATAGCTCTGGTGGTGGTGCCTCTGCTGTGCCAGCTCCACCAGCTATCTGGTTGTTTGGCTTTGGTCTGCTTGGTCTAGCTTTGGTTGCTGGCAAAAAGAAAAACTTCTTTTGACTTGAATAAATTCAAGTCAAAAAAACATCGCCGACAGGATTTACCCTCCGGCGATTTTTATATATAGATTTAAGTGTCCATCAGGAATTAAGCTTTGTTGTTTTGTCTAAGAAAAAGAGCTGGAAGCAGAGAATTCTCGTCTGAAGAAGATTGGTACAGATGTCCAACTCCAAAATGATATCACCAAGGAAGCTATGGCAAAAAAGTGGTAAAGCCGTTTCTGCGTTGCGTGATGGCAAAGGTTGCTGTTGTCGTAGGCGACCAGAAAAATATCATTCCAACATTTGAGAAAATAGCAGAGGCCGTAAAAGCTGGCGAGATTGATGATCTTATTGCTGGCGTTGCCAAGTTTGTCTCATCCGTTAAGAAATAACTCACTGATAAATCTATCAACTCGCCTGTGATCATACGGGCGAGTTTACTTCTTGCGAATTTGACACAAGGGGGTGCCATCGCGCATCAGTAGTTCAGGTCAATACGAAGGCAATTCTAAAAGAATAATCCAAAATCAAATTTCATCATTAGCTAGGCTTAACTCAGTAGTAAACAAGTTTATCAGGTCATTGCGAGTTAATTAATGAAGTATTATTATTTGTACAGACAATGCACAAATAATAATAGTCTATATAACTCATTAATAATAAATTATATTTTCATTTAATAGTCTTATCATAATCCATGCAACTAGCTTGTGAAAAAAATGTGAGGCGGAGTAGCTCAGTT
>CAZNGU010000382.1:0-3097 GCA_964572325.1 uncultured Methylomarinum sp. | reverse complement strand
TTCAGGAGAGTAATGGCAAAAAAGTTTAGCCAGCATTTCTCCTACACAACCGGCAACGTAATAACAATAACTATCCATATCTGCCATAGTTTTGAGTCCTGCGCTGAGGTCTAAAGCCTGAAAAATAGGCATGCCTTTCGCCATGGTTTCAACGCAACAGGACAGAGCATCGACTTGGTCACTATCAAAAGAATGGGTTATTGCGATGACTCGAGGTGTTAGATGGATTAAACTGTGTTCAGCTGGAATGGTTTGCTGCGAAAGCAAGGGAACTAATTCTTTGCTAAAAGTGTCTGCTTTGTTTCCTGTTTTAACAACGTCTATAAAAGCTGAACAGAAGTATTCTTTTTGTTGAGTATTAAGAGAAACCTCATCTTCAATGGTGTCTACAATTCGGCAAAGCAGGTATGCGTTGGCAACAGCGGGATATAACTCTTTCGGGAGTTGTGGAATAGTTAATGCAAAAGTGCGGGAGACTCCTTCAAGCAAAATAGCTTGTAACTCAGTGTCGGATAAACCGATTAATGATGCAGGATTATCTATGTTTATTTGAGATCCGTTCATGCTTCTGTTGATATTTAAGATGGAGCGCAGTTAGTGCTATCATAGCTCTTTTGTTGGCTCTTTGCAAAGTAATGTTGTTTTGTCACAAATCCGGAAGATTTTAAGTTTTTTATCTTTAGTGGGGGTTTTTAATTAAACTTATTTAATAAAATAATTATTTAATTTCAGTGATTTGATGAGTTTTTTCCTGTTTTTTGTAGTAATATGATTTTTAATGATCTTGCTATAATAGGGTGCTAAGATTATTGCTATTAAGCTGTTGATGTTGTTTTTTTGTGATTAAGGGTGGTGTCAGCGGCAAGAAAAGAGTATTCTAACAAATATAGGTCATTAAGTTCTTAAAGGAAGTCATGTTTTTTTAAAGCTTCCTTTGGAACTGTTCAGGGTCATTGTTGTACGCGATACAGCAATGACCCTGAGCTACAAGATAGCATTGTATGTACATAAGTAAGGAACGTGCACGGAATAAGTTTGGCAATTGGCGAAGTTATTTCGTGCACGTTCCTAATACAATACTTAATTTTGGATGGATTAAGGTGTGAAATTTTTAATGTTAAATCAAAAGCACAATAAATATCGTCCATCTAAGAAAAACAGGTGCTGCAAGAGCAATAATGACAAAATAATATTTTTATGATTTTTGGAGAGTTTTTATGGGTGTGCCTTTACGTCAACAGATAGCCGTCGGCAGTTATTTAATTAAACAAAAACTGAAAGGAATTAAAAAATATCCTTTGGTTTTAATGCTAGAACCCTTGTATAAGTGTAATTTAGCCTGTGCGGGATGTGGCAAGATTGATCATCCTGATGAGATTTTAAATAAACGTCTTTCTGTTAAAGAATGTCTGGACGCTGTTGATGAATGTAATGCGCCGATGGTTTCTATTCCAGGTGGAGAGCCTTTAATTCATAAGGAAATGCCTGAAATTGTGAAAGGTATTGTTGCAAGAAAGAAATTTGTTTATCTTTGCACCAATGCTCTACTGCTAAAAAAGAAAATTAAAGATTACACGCCATCACCCTACTTAACTTTTTCCATTCATCTGGATGGCAATAGAGAAAGACATGATACTTCAGTGTGTCAGAGCGGTGTTTTTGATATTGCTGTTGATGCAATTAAATTGGCCTTGAGTAAAGGTTTTAGAGTTACTGTCAACTGTACTTTGTTTCAGGGTGAAACAGCTAGCGAAGTGGCTGAATTTATGGATTATATGACAGAGCTTGGTGTAGAGGGTGTGACTATCGCTCCTGGGTTCAGTTATGAGCATGCACCACAGCAAGATGTATTTATAACGGGTAAAGAGGTTAAAGACTTATTTAGAGCGATTTTTGCCATTGGCAAAAATCGCAAATGGGTTTTTAATCATTCCAGTTTGTATCTGGATTTTTTGGCAGGAAACCAAGCCTATGAATGTACGCCCTGGGGCAATCCTACCCGAAATGTGTTTGGCTGGCAGAAGCCGTGTTACTTGCTGGCTGATGAAGGGCATGTGGATACATTCCAGGAATTACTGGATACTACTCCCTGGGAGAAATATGGTAATGTGCAGAATCCTAAATGTGCAAACTGTATGGCGCATTGCGGTTATGAAGCAACCGCTGTTGAAGATGTGTTGACAAATCCACTTAAAGGCCTATTAGTTTCTCTGCGAGGCCCAAAAACGGAAGGGGCAATGGTGGAAGTCGCTGTACCTGATTTTTCTAAAACAGAAGCGGCATGTTCTATTTCTGAGATTCCAGTCAAAATTGAGTCATAGTTATAATGAGCGCTTGTATTTCATCCTGTGAGGAGGTATTTTGCATCTATTAAAAAATAGAGGTCTTGTGGTTTGCGCTTTACTTCTGCCTGTAATTATTAATAATGCGTTTGCTGAACCTAAGTCTGAAACTGTTTTATCTAAAGCAGCTGAGTTAGAAAATTCATATACGGCTAAACAGGTCGTCCATGGTTTTCAGCTTGATTTACTCAATGTAATGAAGCAGGGTCAGGATTTGGGTTTTCAGGGGCGTTATGCCCAGCTAAAACCCGCTGTGTTAAAAAGTCATGACTTAACAAAAATTGTTCGTATTGTGGTGGGTAAAGAGTGGAAGCAATTGTCTAATCAGCAAAGGCAGACATTGAGCGATGTGTTTACTCAATTAAGTATTTCGGCTTATGCCCAGAACTTTAAGGCGTTCTCGGGTGAATCTTTTGTTTACCTATCAGAAGATGAGACAGCAAGAGGAGGTATTATTGTGCATACTAGCCTGGTGTTGCCTAAAAATAAGGATGTTAAATTAGATTATATGCTGAAGAAAAAGGGGGCTGGCTGGCGGATAATTAATATTATTGCTAATGGTGTCAGTGACCTGGCGTTAAAACGTTCGGAATATACTAGTATTTTAAAGCGAAAAGGATTTGAAGCTTTAATTGCAAAAATCAGCGAAAAAATTGATAATTACGCAAAACAATAGATTAGGATTCACTCATTATGTTCACATTTTTAGAAAAGAAAGAATTTTCATTTTTATTTGCTGTTTTATTAATGGCAAC
>CAZNGU010000381.1:0-3102 GCA_964572325.1 uncultured Methylomarinum sp. | reverse complement strand
TACCAGCGAAAAAAAACAATTTGAGAGCCAATTAAAGCTACATGGAGCCCGTTTGCAAGACTTAATTGACGAACAACTCATTGATATCAAATATTCAAGAGACATAGCAGAACGAGCCAATGAAGCAAAAAGTGAATTTTTGGCTAATATCTCTCATGAACTTAAAACCCCTATCCATGGAATTATCAGTTTCACTCAACTAAGCCTCAAACAATTTCAAATTATTCCTTTTAGTAAAAAGGAACTAAAAAAAATACAGAAGTTCCTCACTAATATTGAAATCAGCGGCGAACGTTTACTTTTATTATTTAATGATTTATTAGACTTATCAAAATTAGAATCAGGAACAGTAGAACTTCACTTCGCAAGACATGACTTATTTCAATTAAGCCAGCAAATTAAAGATGAATTTATGGCCAAAATTGAAGAAAATAAAATAAATTTTATTCTGAACCAGCCCACAGAGCCAGCAATACTGCTGTGTGATAAAAATAAAATACTACAAGTATTAAGTAATTTAATTGCTAATGCTATTAAATTTACTGCGGAAAACAAATCAATTACCCTTATTATTGAAAATACTGCAATTGTGCTGGGAAAACGAGCCCATGATAGAAAAAAAACACCTGGATTTATTCTGTCGATAATTGATCAGGGCATAGGTATTCCGGAAGATGAACTCAATTCAATTTTTGATGCTTTCACACAGAGTAGCTTAACCAAAAATGGTTCCGGCGGAACCGGTTTAGGCTTAGCCATCAGTTATAAAATTATTTCCGCCCACCAAGGAAAATTATGGGCGGAGCCTAACCCCGAAGGAGGAGCTATTTTTAAGCTTTTTTTACCGACTATTAGTGTTTAAGGGAGATGGGAAAAAATATCGTTACAAGCATTGTATACTTCGCGCGGTCACTGAAAAGTTTGTAAAAGTTTCGTCTGAATCGAAAGGGGCTCATCCCCTTCCAAATGTTTAAGCTGAGTATAATTGCCATCACTTTGTAATAACCATGCCTGGGTATTATCATTCAAATAGCCATCTAAATCTTTAAGCACTCTATCATGTAATTTTTTATTTTCTATAGGAAAGCAAATCTCGACTCTTCGGAACATATTTCTGCTCATTAAATCAGCACTTGACGCATACACCTGCCATTCACCTTCATTAGCAAAGGCAAAAACCCGGGTATGTTCTAAAAATCGGCCAATAATTGAGCGGACTTCAATGTTTTCCGATAGACCTGCAATTCCAGGACGCAAACAGCAAACCCCACGCACAATTAAATTAATTTTAACACCGGCCTGCGAGGCTCTATATAAAGCCCTGATCAACTCTTCTTCATCAACCGCATTGACTTTAATAATAATGTGAGCAAGCTTGCCATTTTGTTTGTTATCTATTTCTTTTTCAATTTTTGCCAGTAAGCCTTTGTGTAAAGTAAAAGGAGACTGTAATAATTTATATAATTTAACCACTTTTCCTAAGCTGGTTAACTGCACAAAAATACGCCTGACGTCTTCTCCCATTTCTTTATTACAGCTAAATAAACCATAATCGGTATATAGTTTAGTCGTAGCCAGGTGATAATTACCGGTACCAATATGCACATAATTCCGTAATGTTTTTCCTTCCTTTTTCAAAATAAGACACATTTTGGCATGTGTTTTATAACCCACTACACCATAAACAACATGTACCGCAGCTTCTTGTAATTTTGAGGCTAAGCCCATATTTTCTTTTTCATCAAATCGTGCCCTTAATTCTATCACCACAGTGACTTCTTTACCTGCCTGGGCTGCCTTGACCAGGGCTGCAACAACCGGCGAATCTACTCCTGTTCGGTATAAAGTTTGTTTAATAGCCAATACCTGTGGATCAACCGCTGCCTGACGGATAAACTCGACAACAGGTGAAAAGGACTCAAAAGGATGATGTAGTAAAATATCCTGTTTTTTTATAGCATCAAAAATATTTTTCTTTCTACTTAATTGAGAGGGTACTGAAGGCTTAAAAGGCAAAAATTTAAGATCAGGACGTTCAAGCAGTCCATATATCTCTAGTAAACGACTTAAATTAACCGGACCTTTTGCATAAAAAATGCGTTCTGCATTCATTCTAAAACGCTCTTTCAAGAAAAACACGGTTTGTTCCGGGCATTTTTCGTCAATCTCCATACGTACTTCATCACCGTAGTTGCGCATGACTAACTCACCTTCCATTGCCAGCATCAAATCATCAATCGCATCATCATCAACAAAAAAGTCACTGTTTCGGGTTACTCGAAATTGATGACAGCCCTTTACCGTCATTCCGGTAAACAACTCATTGACAAAGGCATGGATAATTGAAGATAAAAAAACAAAATCGTACGGCCCGCTATCTGATTCTTCTTCAGGCAGCTGAATGATACGCGGTAATGCTCTGGGAACCTGTAATACCGCTCTACCACTGTTTCTGCCAAAAGCATCTTTGCCGGTCAGAGAAATAATAAAATTTAAACTTTTATTGAGGATACGTGGAAAGGGGTGAGCAGAATCCAGCCCTACGGGAGTAAGTATCGGTAATAACTCTTTATTAAAAAACTTTTCCAACCATTTTTGCTGCGCTGCCGTCCATTTATCACGTCTGACAAAACGAATATGTTCCTGTTCTAATTGTGGAATCAATAGTTCATTAAGTACTCTGTATTGCTCATTAACCAACTCATGCGTCTTGGCAGCAATTTTTTCCAGTTGTTCCTGTGGAGTTAACCCATCAGTACATAAAGTAATAGGATCTATATTGGCCATTTGTAAAACACTGGCAACACGTACTTCGTAAAACTCGTCCAGATTTGAACAGGAAATACATAAGTATTTCAATCTTTCTAAAAGAGGAATCGTTTCATCTTTTGCCTGAGCCAAAACCCGGACATTAAATTCCAATAAACTGAGCTCACGATTAATATAATATTGGGGGTTTTCTAGTTCTTCTATTTCCATTAGTTTTTATCTATAGGATTATTTTTGTCATAAGTGCCAGGAGGCTGTCCGAGAATAGAAACCGACAGATTTTTTGCTCCTGCAAAACCTGCACTTCCACCATCCATGGTGGTCGTCGCGAGG
>CAZNGU010000380.1:0-3110 GCA_964572325.1 uncultured Methylomarinum sp. | reverse complement strand
AGGCGGACAAAAATCCTGCCCAATATCGAACGATTATTTCTTTCCAGCTCCCTTATTACTGATTCAAGCCGTACTAAATAAATACAAAATTTTCAGCTCAACGTTTGTTTTACAGTTCGTTTAATAATCGCTGATATATCCCACCAAAACTACCATTGCTCATCAATACAAAATGACTGGCTGAATCTGTATCAGCTTCAATTTTTAATTGCCCGATGATCTCATCCAAAGTGCTACAAATTCTAATATTCTCAGCATATTTCAGTACCTCTGTTACATCCCAATCCAGACCTTCTGGCTGAAATATAATGGCGCTGTCAGCCAATGCCAAGGATTCTGCCAGCGCCTGAGTATGAACCCCCATACGCATAGTATTGGAACGCGGCTCTACAATGGCTACAATTTTTTCATTCACCACTTTCTTGCGTAAACCATCCAAAGTCATTTGAATAGCTGTAGGATGATGGGCAAAATCATCATAAACAGTTATACCCTTAATATGAGCAATAACCTCCATGCGTCGCTTTACATTTTGAAAAGATTGTAATGCCTGAATGGCAGCACTTGCTAGAACACCTACATGCCTGGCAGCAACAATGGCCGACAGAGCATTGTATACATTATGTTCTCCGCTTAAAGACCAATCGACCCTCCCTTGTTTTTGTCCATTATGTAGTACTTCAAATTGGCTGCCATCCTCCTTAATAAGCAGAGCCTGCCATTGCGCCTTGCCATTAATGGCTGTTTTTGCTACGGGTGTCCAGCATCCCATATCAAGAACATCGCCGATATTTCGATCATGCTCTGGTGAAATAATCAGACCTTCACCTGGAATCGTTCTCACCAAATGATGAAATTGTTTTTTGATCGCATCCAGGTCGTCAAAAATATCAGCATGATCAAATTCCAGATTATTTAAAATAGTCGTTCTGGGGCGATAGTGAACAAATTTTGACCGTTTATCAAAAAAAGCGGAGTCATATTCATCGGCCTCAATAACAAAAAAATCAGATTCTCCTAATCGTGCAGAAATACCAAAATTTAACGGGATCCCCCCGATTAAAAAGCCAGGTTTAAAACCTTGATGCTCTAAAATCCATGCTAGCATACTGCTGGTAGTAGTTTTTCCATGAGTACCAGCAACAGCAAGCACCCATTTGTTTTGCAATACATGCTCACAGAGCCATTGCGGCCCTGAAATATAAGGAAAACCCTGGTTTAAAACAGCCTCCACTTCCTCATTTCCTCTGGATAAGGCATTACCAATAATTACTAAATCAGGCTTACTCTTTAAATTATCAGCACTATAACCGTTCATTAGCATAATGCCTTGCTCTTCCAGTTGCGTACTCATGGGTGGATAAACATTTTGATCTGAACCACTGACCTGATAACCTAATTCTCTGGCTATTAAAGCAAGTCCCCCCATAAAAGTACCGCAAACCCCAAGAATATGTATGTGTAGTGCTGGCTCCTGAGTCAATTTATTTGTCTCCATTATTTTTATTTCTTTTCGTTATTAATTTTGGCTTCATCGTCTGTTGTCATAGCTTCTTTTTCGCTATCGGTCTCGGTTCCATCGCTTGCTGTCATAACTTCTTTATTAATTCTCTTATTGGCTGCTTCTAAAATTTTTACTATATATTTATGTTTTGTGGTGTTGGCCTTATCTAAAACAGAAAGGTTTTGCTTATCAACAGCCGCAACATCAGCACCGGCAGTAATCAATAGCTCTACCAGTTTCTCATTCCCAAAAACTACAGCATCCATTAATGCGGTTGAACCCAGGCCATCGATCAGATTTACATTGGCACCATAAGCCAGAAGTATTCTCACTACGCGTAAATTGCCATTAAAACTGGCCACCATTAATGCAGTTCTCCCTGTAGAAGTTTTTGCATTGACATCTAGCCCCTCAGCCAAAATAGACCGGACTCTTTCTATTTTTCCTAACATGGCTGCAGAAAATAAACTATTTACATCCGCGCAAAAGCTTAATTGAGAAAAAAACAAAAGAGATAAAAAAACAATTTTTAGTTTCATAACATCAAAAAGAATTAATTAGCTGTTTCAATAACATTCTTAGGTGGAATTGTTATATCATTTAACAATGACTGATAAAAATAATATTATAGTTGAAGCACAGCCTCAATATATTGAAGAACAATCATCTCCGGATAAAAACCGCTATGTTTTTGCTTATACCATCACAATTACCAATGCAGGTACTATTCCGGCAACTCTTGTTGCCCGTCATTGGTTAATTACTGATTCAAACGGTAAAAACCAGGAAGTCAAAGGTGAAGGCGTTATTGGTGAAAAACCTTATTTAAAACCCGGGGAATCATTTCGTTATACCAGTGGCGCTATGATTGAAACACCTGTTGGCATTATGCAGGGTAAATATCTCATGCTTTCTGACGGAGGTGATAATTTTAAAGCGCCTATTCCTAAATTCACCTTATCTATTCCTCGTACATTACATTAAATACGTCCCATGTCTATTTATGCCATTGGTGATATACAAGGCTGTTATGACGACTTGCTGCGCTTACTCGACACCATTAAATTTGACGACCATGCAGATCAAATCTGGTTTGCTGGTGATCTGGTTAACCGTGGGCCAAAGTCTTTAGAAACATTACGTTTTGTAAAATCACTGGGTGATGTTGCCATAACAGTCCTTGGCAATCATGATTTACATTTAATAGCCAGCGCCTTTAATCAACGTAACCCTCGAAAAAAAGACACCCTGTCACCGGTGTTACAAGCACCCGACAGGGATGAATTATTACATTGGTTAAGGCACCGACCTTTATTTTATTATAATGATGACTTTTGTCTACTTCATGCAGGGCTGCCACCGCAATGGGGATTTTCCAAAACGAAAAAAATGGCCTTAAAAGCAGAAAAAGTTATCCAGGGGGCTAAGCATTTAGAGTTTTTTCAAGTCATGTATGGCGACTCTCCGAACAAATGGTCATCTCAGCTTAAAGGTATGGATAAAATTCGTTTTATCGTCAATTGTTTTACTCGAATGCGATATTGCGATGCTAATGGCCGTCTGGACTTTAAACATAATGGTGCCCCCGGCTCTCAATCTTCTCACT
>CAZNGU010000379.1:0-3112 GCA_964572325.1 uncultured Methylomarinum sp. | reverse complement strand
CTGATCTTTCTAAGTTAGTGGGCAGGGTTTTGATATCGACATATCAGATGGTGTCAACTAGAGGATATAATTCTTTATTTTGGCAATATGTCAGGGAAATTATTGAAATTGACTGTGGTTTATACATACGGCAGGCGCACTTTTTATTTTTGTCAAAGTGCTAATGCGGATATAATCAGCAGAGTTTTGGTGTGAGACTAATGCCTTTCACCTTTTTATGCCGGAAGTGAATTCACTAATTGTTAAAAACCAGGATTACAATATGATAAAAATAAATATCCATTTAATAGCAGTTATTTTTCTGTTTAGCGTAAATGCTGAAGTTTTTGCAGAATCAGTCAAGCCGCGTATCGCCGTGCTTAAGCCTATTTTTTCCTCAGTTGTTCCCGCAAGACTAGAAAAGATATTTAATAAAAATGCGTTTCGAAATGAAGTGGAGTTAGCCGTGCAGGCGACTGGTAAATTTGACATTATTTCCAGGGAAAAAACAGAAATGAAAGCTATCCTTGCTGAACAGGCATTTGCTGATTCAGAATTATCGAGTGGTCAGGCGGCGGAAAAAGGGCAAATGGCGGCTACAAATTTTATTGTCGTTAGTGAGGTTCAAAGCTTTAGGTTTTATAGAAAAAGTACACCAGTACCTAATATAGATGACAAATACAAGCAAAAGGACTCGGGTTCATTATCAGTCGCAATTAAAGTAATGGATACTACAACAGGGGCAGTAAAAGGAAGTTTCATTGTAGAAGACAGGTTTGTTACTAAACAAAGATTAGTCAATCATAGGGGGGGATATCCTCATAGCTCACATCTTGAGCGTATGTATGAGAAACTGGCTGCTAAGATGGCAAATGAATTGATTGATACTGTTTTTCCTATGGTAGTCTTGCGAGTAAAAGGGAACAGTGTATTTATCAATCGTGGTAAAGGCAGCGGGATTAAAAAAGGAGAGAAGTTAGTGGTTTATCACGCCGGAGAAGCTTTAATAGATCCTTACACAGGTGAATCTTTAGGTAGTGCTGAAGAAGAGTTAGGCTTGTTGAAAGTGGTAGATGTCAGGCCTAAATTTACCATTGCTACACCGTTGGATAAAGTGTTACTAGATCAAATTTTACCGAATGATATCGTTCGAAAACCCTCAAAATAAAAGGAGTAAAACGATGCGTTTTAAGCAATCAATTATTCTAGTTTGCTGCTTGAGTATAGTAAGTTGCAAACCAGGGACTATGCCAGCAATATCAAATGACTTGATATCATCCTTGGCGGTGCCAGAGAGAACTTTTACTCCTGAACCCGATGGGATTAAATATATTGGCTACGCTAAAGAGTTTGTACCCATTAAGGATGCATTGAAATCAGGCAACTTAGAAAATATCAATCAGTTATATAAGCAAAGGTTGGGAATAAAAAAAATTAATTTATTTGACCCTAATGAATCAGAGTTAAATCTACTGGGGTTAACTGAATTATCTGATTTATATTTGTTGGAAAGCAAAACTAATGATGCAATAAAAAGTTTTTCAGTGCTTGAAAATGCTTTTTTAGATAAAGAAGATGAGTCAATTTTAGTTGAAAAATCAACAGGAATAATGGAATGGTTGGGTGATAAGGTTTCGGGATCAGCCACTTTTAGCGAATATGAATTCCAAGATTTCGAAAAAGTATTGATGCTGAATTTTAAAGCGATAGCTTTTATGCTCCAGGGTGATAGAAAGGCTTATAACGTAACTAGACGAGCCATTGATTTACAAAATGATACGAGGGAAAAGTTTAGCAAAAGTATTAAGAAGTCTAAGGCTGCATTGACTGAATTACAGCAAGAAGTTAAACAGAAGCAAATCGAAGAGAAAAAGAAAATTGTTCAGAATAAACAGCAGGGACAGCCACTAAATAATACTATTGATAATGCAGCAGGCTTTCAAGGTGTATTGGATTTAACTAAAAACTTAAATAAATATTTTCTCGCAGTAGATAAAAAAGGAGCCGCTTTACCCAGTGCCTATGTCAATCCTTTTGGGGACTATATGAATGGTATTATTCAGGAATTTGATAGTTTGAAAAATCCTGCTTTGCGTAGCAATGCCTTAATATCATATAGAAAGGCATTAGAGTTGAATCCACGTAGTTCAGTGATAAAAAAGAATATTGCGGCGTTGAAATCTAAACGTAAGATACCTTCCCGCAAACGCCTGATTCATTTTATAGTAGGCGATGGTTTTGCGCCTGAAAAGAAAGTCCTGCAGTATAGCGTGCCTTCAGCTACTGGAACAATGCCTGTTCGATTACCTATCTATGAATCAGACCCATTGGTGTTGGCTCGTAGAATTGATATAAAGACGGTGAGCGGTAAAACCTTATTGGCTCGCATGTCAGTTATCTCTAATATAGATGCATTATGTTTAAGAAGTCAAAAAGATAGACGAGCAGAAGATTTTCTTGATTTAAGTGCCACAGTGGCAAGAACCTTTTTTGAAAAGGCTGGTTTAGCCAGTTTAGGTGTCTGGGGGAATATTATCGGTAATCTTAGGGATAAATATACAGAGGCGGATACTAGGTCGTGGCTGAGTTTGCCTTCAGCGTTATTAGCGTCAAGAATGACTATCTCTAAATCCATTAAAAAAGTACGCCTAATTGCTTATGATAAAAAATGGAGAAGAATTATAGATAAAGTGATAGAAATACCTGAGGGCAATGGTTTTGTTTATGCAAGAGTAATAGGTAAATCACTTTATGTTAATAAGAGTGAAAAATTATGGATAGATGGTTAAGAGATTATAAATTGAGTCCAAAATATACTTGGAGAATTCATGCAAAATAAACAGATATATATTTTATTACTACCACTACTGATATGGCTTGGTGGCTGTTCAATGCATTTGACTGAGGATAAACGATTTGTGATGACGCCCGTCATTGATAATAGTTACCCAAGAGCAACTTTGGTTACTGCATCGCGCGATATAATCGGCAAAATTAAGTTGCTCAATCCTGTGTTCAGGGAAATAGGAAAAATGACTGAGGCACAAGTCAGGGTTCAGAACTTGAGTGAAGATAGATACACGCTTGAATATAAATTTGATTGGGAAGATGCGCAAGGTTTTTCGACCTCTGG
>CAZNGU010000378.1:0-3114 GCA_964572325.1 uncultured Methylomarinum sp. | reverse complement strand
GAATAATAATGTGATTTTTTGCCACCAGCGATATTTATCCAGTTGCAAATACACTAAGGGTTTGCTGGCGGGCTGGCCAAACTTAAGCCGTTCTTCAGCATTATCAGTGGCCAAAAACTTAACAATTAAATCTATGCCCCGTGCATCACAAAACGGATGTATCCATCGAATGAATAAGGTATTTTTTGTGTGGCCTGTCAGCAAATGAAATTCAATTGGCGCTATGGTTTCTCTGGATTGTTTATGATTAATGATTTGATCAATTTTCTGTTGCTGAAAATCCGTTTCAGACTGGTCTGAAGGACGGGCATGTTGAAAAAATAAAGTGGGAGGGTTTTCACGTTTACACCAGTAAAAATGGCGACCCCGTTGTTGCAGACTGGCGACAGCAGTTGGAAATTTCTGGCTGAATTCATTGATGCGTTCTTGTAAGATCTGACAATCGGGCGTATTGCTTAATTCCAGGGCGAAGCAACCATAGCTCCCTGGCAAACCGTCTTTGCGTATTTCTTCATCCATTGCCAGGGTAAAACTATCGGCAGGATTTAAAACTTCAATAATATCAGAGTCTTTCTTACTCATCCTTTTTTATGCCTTAAAATCCATTGTTCCAGGGCATTAAAGCTTTGAACATTATCCGGCTCAATTTCTGTATCAGGCAAAGTGACGCTGTATTTATCTTCAATAAACATAATTAAACGCATAATACCCATGCTATCCAAGCCTGCTTCCAACAAATCATTATCATCTGTAAAATTTTCCGGATTAGCGATAAAAATCAGTTCCTGAAAGATAAATTCACGTAGTTTTTTTTTCATTAAATTGTATGACTATAATTTGCGGCAGGGTCAATTAAGTGCTTCGGCAAGTTCTTACACCACAGAATTATAACGCATAAAAATGATTTTTAATGAAATATAGAATGGTAATATAAGGTATATCTGAAACTAGGGAATCACAATTTACCCACTCACTTTTCAAACGAGTCCAAAATAATTTAGAGCAGATGCCGGAAAAGAAAAACATTATTATTATCGGTGCAGGGCCAGCAGGGAGTATCGCAGCGGCCTTATTACAGAACAAGGGACATCAAGTCACTGTTATAGAGCGCGACAGCTTTCCTCGTTTTAGTATTGGCGAAAGCTTGTTACCTCAGTGTATGGAATTCATTAAGCAAGCCGGTATGCTAGATGCAGTCAAAGCTGCCGGGTTTCAATTAAAAAGTGGGGCGGTATTTTTACATCAAAACAAATATTCCGAATTCTGTTTTTCTGAAAAATTTACGTCAGGATTTGATTATACTTTTCAAGTACAACGCGATAGGTTTGATCAACTTTTAGCCAGTGAAGCTCAGCGAATGGGGGTTGAAATTCGCTTTAAGCAAGAACTCATTGCCGCTGATTTTTCTTCGGATTACCCTCTACTTACCATAAAAAATGATAATGCCTCCAGCTATCAAATAAAAGCTGATTTTGTTATGGATGCCAGTGGTTTTGGCAGAGTCTTACCACGTTTGTTAAATTTAGATAAAGCCACTGATTTTCCCTGTCGACAATCGCTGTTTACTCATATCAAAGATGGCATTATCTGCCCTGATTACGATCGAAATAAAATCCGCATTATCGTGCATCCAGAGCAAAAAGATGTCTGGTATTGGCTAATTCCTTTTAGCAATGGTCGTTGTAGCGTAGGGGTAGTGGCTGAGCCGGAGTTTTTTAATAGCATAAAAGGCGATTATCAACAGGTTTTTAAACAATTGCTGTATGCAGAGCCGAGCCTGAGAAAATTATTAAAAAATGCACAATTTGACACTAAAATAAACAGTATTAAAGGCTATAGCAGTAATGTCTCTACCCTTTATGGTAAAGGCTATGTTTTATTAGGTAATGCTGGTGAGTTTCTTGACCCGGTTTTTTCTTCGGGTGTCACTATTGCCATGAAATCAGCTAGCCTTGCAGTCGATGTTTTAGACCGTCAATTAAAACAGCAAATAGTTGACTGGGAAAAAGAATTTGTACAGCCTTTACAAATAGGTGTTGAAACCTTTCGCTCCTTTGTCACTTCCTGGTATTCCTGTGATTTACAGGATGTGGTTTTTTATTCGTCGCAACAGGAAAACATTAAGGCCATGATTTGTTCAATTTTAGCAGGCTATGTCTGGGATGAAAACAATCCTTATGTAAAAAACTCAAATGCCCGTTTGAAAACACTGGCAGAATTGTGTCGTGACAAGGAGTAACTGCGCAACTTATGCTAGAATGCAAAGTAGCTATTTTCTAAAATCAATAAAAAAACCAAAGTTCTATGCCAAAGAAGATATTTAAGAAATACATGCCCGACCCTGAAAAATTAAAGCAACAAAAAAATCTTCAGTTTCTGGGGGATCGATTACATGAGCCCAATTTATGGCATTTAAACCGTCGCTCTGTCTCTTTGGCTTTTGCTGTGGGTTTATTTGCTGCCTGGATTCCTACGCCAGGTCAAATGGCTATTGCTGCTGTTGCCGCTTTTTATTTTAGAGCCAACTTACCCATTTCTGTTGCTTTAGTCTGGGTTACCAATCCATTGACTATGCCACCCATGTTTTATTTTGCCTATTATATAGGTTTGTTACTATTGGGAGATAATACACCAGCGGCAGATTTTGAATTTAATCTGGAAAGCATCCTCTCCAGTATGGGTGACATTGGCGGCCCTTTTTTACTGGGGTGCCTGGTATTAGGCATTATTTCTTCGCTACTCGGTTATTTTGGCATTCGTTGGTATTGGAAATGCCATGTGAGTAAACAATGGCGTATGAGAAATGGATAGTCTTTTTGTGCGCATTACTAAGTAAACCCGCCATATTTTAAAATATTTATGCTTCGATACAGATTTATGGGTTGCCTAATAACTCTGATTACAGCATAATACCGCTTCTCTCAGTATCTGATTGAAAATCATTATGGTTACTGTGCTGGTTCTCTCGCAACGATACGCTGTAAACTCCGCCAGGCCTGGAAGGGAGCAACGGTAGCAGCAGATTCGTGTGCCGGGATGTAGCTGGCACAGTTTCCGCCCATCTTTTTTCTCCAGAGTCTCTAATGGCTTATCAGGTTTTAGCCAGAAAATGGC
>CAZNGU010000377.1:0-3120 GCA_964572325.1 uncultured Methylomarinum sp. | reverse complement strand
CGAATAGCTTGTTGCTTATCCGATAACAAAGTATCACAATGATAAATTGCACGCGCCAGATTACCCTTATCTATTTCTTTTTCAATTACATATAAATATTTTTTCCGAGCTGAACTATTTGCCAAGCGGATTGAGAGTTGCTGTGGATTAAAAGGTTTGGCTAAATATTCATCCGGTTTGTTTTCAATAGAACTGAGTACAAAACTGGCTGACTGATGTGCTGAGACTATAATAAAAATAGTGTTAAATGAGATCAGTTTTTTGTGCCGGGCTTCTTCCAGAACCTGCTGACCTGTTTTTCCCTCTCCCAAATCATAATCGCACAATACAATGTCATACTTGCGCTTTTTCATAGTCGTAATAGCAACCCTGCCATTATCAGCTTCAAAAATATATTGTGCCCCCAGCGTTGCCAGCATATTTTTCATCGCCTTACGCATGACGGGGTAATCTTCAACCACCAGAATAGTTTTATTTTTTAAATCTAGCTTCATGCTTGCTAAGTTTAACTATTGATTTAAAACTGTCCAGTTTTTCTAAAAAAATGTACGGGTTCAGCATGTTTGGCTCTATAGATACAGATCATTTAGGCAATAATGCTTGTTGCTTGAATTTAATCCCATCCCAGCCAAATTGTATAAAGTTTCGGATGTTCTGGTGCTGTGCTCCAGAAAGGTCTCCCAATACTTCTAGATGATAGAAATCACCAAACAAATTAAGTGATTGTTGTTCTGTTAATTGATTGATTTTAGCAAATGCGAATATTTTACATGAGCCTTCATTTGTTCTGGCTGCATTGATTAGCATACAATCACCCATGCCATTGGAAAACTCTGTAGCTTGATAGTCATAATACTGGCTAATCACTGCCATAGTTTCATCGAAGCTGACCTTTTCATTATTAGCTATTTTTTGTAAAAACTGCTTAAGCGACATTGTCTCTATTTCCTTAATTGTTTATTGGTGAATCTATACATTCCCAGGTATTATTGATAAAACCTTGTAATGGTTGAAATTGTGTTTTATAGGACATTTTTTGACAGTCTTTAACCCAGAAACCAAGATAGACATATTTAAGCCTTAAGTTTTTTGCGTGATTTTGTTGCCATAAAACGGCATAAGTTCCTAAACTAAAATTGGAAAACTTAGGATCAAAAAAAGTATACACCGCAGACAAGGCATTATCTAATAAATCAACTACCGCCACCGCGGCCAATTCACCTGCTATAGAAAACTCAACAAACAAGGTATGGCACCATTGACTGCCAAGAAAGTTAATATAATCTTCTTTACTGGAATTAGCCATATCACCGCCCTTATGCTTGTATTGCTGATAGTGTAGATAAAGCTGGTAATGTGCTGCTTCAAATTGTGCCGGTTTTACGATTGCTGTAGTCTGCTGATTTTTTTTAAGGCAACGTTTTTGGTTTCTATTAAGGACAAATTGCTCTACGGACAAACGGCTGGCAATGCATTGTGAACAAGTAGGACAATGAGGCCTATATACTTCATTTCCACTTCGTCTGAAACCCTGGGCAATTAATTGGCTATATATTGTGCTATTTAGCTTAAAAGAAGGATGCACAAATGCTGATTGTGTATTTTTTTTATCCAGATAGCTACAAGGACTTGTGTCTGTTAGAAACAGAGGAATGGAAATCATTCTGCTTTCCAGGCTTGTTTATGCGCTTGAACAGAACAGAACTGTTTTAATAAAGAAACAAACAGCTTCCGGTCAATTTCCTCTGCACCAAAACGCGTCAGATGATGCGTATGTACTTGGCAATCAATCAGCTGGTAACCCCAGTCTGAAAGCTGTAAGACCAAATGATAAAAAGCAACTTTGGAAGCATCTGTTTTTTTATGAAACATGGATTCACCAAAAAAAACCTGACCAATGGCTACACCATATAAACCACCAACTAGTTCATTATTAAACCAGGCTTCGACTGAATGGCAAATGCCTTGCTGATGGAGCTGATAATATGCCTGGTAAATTTCTTCGCTAATCCAGGTACCTGTTTCTGCTTTTCTCGGAGCCGCACAATATTGCATCACTTGTGAAAATGCCTGGTCAAATGTTATAGCGAATAATTGCTTGCGTATGGTTTTTTTAAGACTACGGGAAGCTTTTAATTTTTCGGGAAACAATACCAGGCGAGGATTTGGTGACCACCATAAAATAGGTTCACCCTCACTATACCAGGGAAATATCCCGTGCTGATAGGCATTGATTAGCCTCTGCGAAGAAAGGCAACCGCCTGCCGCTAATAAGCCATCAGGTTCAGAAAGTGCCGTGCCAACCTCAGGAAAATCTTGCTCTGGCTGGGATGGGTCAAGAATGGGGAGTTTCATGAGGAATAGCTAACATCTACATTTAAGGATCTGTTCAAAATCTACCGCACTCTATCCTCACATAATTAGCTTCGGCTCGTGACGATATAGAATAGCGTCTAATACACTATTAATAATGTATTAGAAGCCGTCATCATATTCATAAACAAAAAGAATACCCAGCATTTTTCCAGCTTTTAGATACTGATTTTCGCTCCTTAGCTTTCAAGTTCATCCAGATATTTTTCTGCATCAAGTGCAGCCATACATCCCGCACCTGCGGAAGTAATCGCTTGTTTGTAATGGGAATCCATGACATCCCCTGCGGCAAAAACCCCATCAATACTGGTAGCTGTTGCATTGCCATTAATACCACTATGTACTTTGATATAGCCGTGTTCCATATCAAGCTGGCCATTAAAAATCCCGGTATTTGGACTATGCCCAATGGCAATAAATACCCCGTGTACGTCCAGATCTTCACTTGTGCCATCTTTAGTACTTTTAATACGGATTCCAGTGACGCCCATATCATCACCTAAAACTTCATCCAGGGTGTTATCCCATTTAATGACCACATTGCCGTTTTCAGCTTTATCCAGAAGTTTGGCTGATAAAATCTTTTCCGAACGAAACTTATCCCGACGATGAACTACTGTGACTTGTGAAGCAATATTGGACAAATAAAGCGCTTCTTCAACTGCCGTATTTCCTCCACCTATAACAGCAACCGGTTTATTGCGATAGAAAAAACCATCACAGGTAGCACAAGCTGAAACACCTTTG
>CAZNGU010000376.1:0-3123 GCA_964572325.1 uncultured Methylomarinum sp. | reverse complement strand
ACCCTCGCCTTGTAAGGGCGATGCTCTCCCAGCTGAGCTAAGCACCCGACTAAAAAAAGCTAGTTTACAGCATCTTTTAAAGATTTACCAGCCTTAAATGAAGGAATTTTTGCAGCTTTAATAGTTATTTCTGCACCTGTTTGTGGATTACGCCCTTTTCTTTCAGCTCTTTCTTTTACTGAAAAGGTTCCAAAGCCAACTAAAGCAACTGCATCGCCATTAGTTAAAGCGTCAGTTACAGCAGTAAGAAAACCATCTAAAGCACGACCCGAATCTGCCTTTGTTAATCCAGATGCATCTGCCATAGCATCAATAAGTTCCGATTTATTCATTATTCCCCCTTAGGAAGTAAAGTGATGTCAAGTTTATATTATTATGAGTGTGGAAAAGCTTTCTTAGTATCAGGCTGACAACCAGAAAAACAAATGCCAAGAGAAGCGAGCTTATTTATACAATTACAAAGATCAAGTGTCAAGCCATAAAACAGACATGTTCAAACGCCAGGCATCAACATTAATCCCTTTTAATCTCTGGTTTTCTTCAATAATCCTCCCCACTTAATTGTATCAAAAGAAAAAACCTCTGCTGTAACAACCTTCATTTACCTTCATTGTCCATTATTAACCCCTTATCCTTTACAGACTTCTTTTTCCAGAGTCCTTCCGTGGAAAAACAAATCCAGGCCCATTTTAACCAGTTTAACAATGAAACAGCCAACCACAACGACCACAACAGCATCAAAATACGATAACTGATTAATGGCACGGAAATTACTGTTGCTGTGGGTAAGAGGCCCTCACTTCGATCCTGGTACCAATTGAGATTAAAAGCACTGGACTGATTACCTACAACTTGCATATCAGGTGAGCCTAATAAACCCTGTTGCACGGCTACAAAAAGTAATATCAATGATAAAGCTGTTAATAATCCCAAGCCAATTTGAACCGCGTTAAAATAAGCAGCCGTTGCAATCTGTTTTTTTGCTCTTAATCCCAGTGCCATTAGCCAGGCAACCACAAGCAAGGCTGACTCAACTGGAATTTGACTTATCCCAATCAGCAGTAGAAACCAGTGCCAATGCTTTAAAGGAGTTAATGATATTTTCCCTAAACCAATGGAAAATAAAACAATCACTATCAATACCCCCCAAAACAAAACGGCGGGACCAAATTTTGGCCCAGAAGTAAATAACAGCCAGCGATCTCGGCCTAACAATATCTTAATATGATTGTTAACACTGGCAATACCCATGTCAATTGAAGGACTCGTCAACAATATGGCTTGTTCCTGCAATTTATGCCAAATAAGAGTAATACTTTGTTGCCCCGGTTTAATAGGCAAGCTTACCGCAGTTCCCTTTTGCCTAATAGCTTGAGTAAGCCCATTAATCATAACGGATTGCAACTTCACCTGTTTGGGTAATTGCACAGTATACTGCTGTGCTTTTGAACTTCTAACCGTAAATTTTAATTCGCTTTCCAGAGAACGTTTACCCGGTTTTATTTGTAGTTCAGTTTTATCAATAGTTAAGGTGGAACCTTTCACCGCCTTGGGTCGTGTAATCATTAAACTTAGCTTTTCCCCTGGCCAGGGGCGCCACTCTGGCAGCCATCTACCACGATCTTGATGATGAACAACGGCAAGACCAGAGCTTTCCATATGCCAAATTGGACTCACATCAAGGCGCCAGACTTCTACCCATAAATCTGTATCTGCTGCAATTAAATCTATCTGCGCAGTTTTCTCCAATGTTGATTCCCATTGAAAACTATGCTGCTGTGAAGACATATTAATCTGCACCTGCTTATTCTTAACTCTTACCTTAGAACTAGTCACCGACTCACCTTTCAACAATGGAAACTTGAATACCACAGATGCGTCATTATTAAAAACTCGTACAACCCTTGTAGTAATATGCCAGTCCAGTGCTAAATTCAAAGTACGTTCAATCTTTATAAAAGCCGGTAAAATACTAGGCTCCAGTTTCTTTTGTTGCTCTTGACTGTGCAACTGCACCGCTTTCAATCGATTAAAAATCAATTGATTATCTGTTCTACCATGCTCATGTATGCCTTCAACATGCCAACCTTTACTGTCAATTGTTGTACTATGCGGTTTTAACGGCAAAGGTAAAGAAAACTTGTTTTGCACAGGATTCAGGCCTTGCAATTCAACTTGATGAATCCCCTCATTAAGCTGAATCCATAAGGAACCATCCTTGCGCCTGATTAAGGCTTGTGAATTTTGCCCATTAACCTTGACTTGATTTGGAAACCATTGCTCAAATTTGGCAGGCAATGGAACGGCAACAAGTTGCTGCGTATGAACTTGCAATTTTATTACTAACTGCTGTTGATTGATGGATAAGCTCATTCGTGGTATTTGAGCGCAGCCGGGTAAACAGTCTGGTGCCTCTATTAAACGACTTTTCAGATCATCCAGTATTTTTTGTTCTGGAAAACTGGCAGAAACATCCTGAATAGGCACAAGCAATAATGGAATAATAAATACCCAGATAAATTTAGGAAATTGCCATTTGATTTTTTTATCCAGCAAGCCAAACATCAATAGCGATAGAACCACAACCAGTATGACTCTCAAAAAGTTGAGCACTATGTTTACGGCTGGCGATAAATACCATAAGCTGACTTGTTGCTGCGGGTCTACCGATCCATTCCAGGATAGCCGAATTTTTTTCCATTGCCATTGAGGTAACCCAGGCCCTGTCTGAATGCTTGCATCAGGATCTAACCGTTCGATAATTTTCTGTTTAACTTTATTTTGCTCTGCACCAAGAAATGCTGGAGAGGCTAGCTTACGCATTTTGGAAGCAGGCCTGGAACTCATACTTTCCGCCATATCCATAACCTGACCCATTGAACTCACTGGTTCTGCGCTATTGTATGTTGTCTGTGCTATTTGTTGCCATTGCCTTTCTAATTGTGGATATAAAGCTATCCTGATTTGTGACACCATAAAAGGAATAACTATGACTAACAAAACCAGCCAACAAGTATTTCTATAACCTTTCAGCATATTCTGAAATTTTCCTGCAGGCAATACTCTAATTAAAGCGATAGCCGCTAAAATATTTAACCAGATAAAATGCGGAGATTGCGGCTC
>CAZNGU010000375.1:0-3130 GCA_964572325.1 uncultured Methylomarinum sp. | reverse complement strand
GGAGGTGGTGAATGCAGATATTGCAGGAGCAATATATCTGTCCATGCACTAGTACGGGAAAATCCATTTTGGCCATTTTTTCCGTTCATTTTCGTTGAATAGCGCAACTATTCGCCTCAAATGAACGAAAAAACTGACTCAAAATAGCTTCCCCTCGCGACGATTTCTATTCTCGGACAGCCTCCTAGACAATAAAAAAGGCACAAAGGTAAAAACAACCTATGCTCTTTTCACCTTGTACCTTTAGCCTTGAACCTGCTCTTATATCCTTCACCTAACAAATCAAAACAAATGTTTTATAGCATCCCTTTCTTCAATTAACTCTTCCTCTGTAATACGCATTTTATTTCGACTAAAGTCATTAATATCCAGCCCATGAACAATAGAAATCTCACCGTCAGACACTGTCACTGCAAACGAATATATTAAGTCGTTTCCGATACAATAACTTCCATCAGAAGGTACCCCCATACCAACCCACTCACCCTCTTCTGTACCAAAAACCCAAGATTGCATATGAGCCAATGCTGCATTAGCCGCTGATGCTGCACTGGATTGCCCTCTCGCTTTAATAATTGCAGTGCCTCGCTGTTGTACAATAGGAATAAATTCATTTGCAAACCAGCCCCCTCCTACCAAAGACAAGGCATCCTGTCCTTTTACCTTGGCATTATGCAGATCTGGGTATTGTGTCGAAGAATGGTTACCCCAGATAGTTACATTCTTTATATCTCTGGATGATACCCCTGCTTTTTCCGCCAATTGTGTAATAGAGCGATTATGATCCAGTCGGGTCATGGCAGTAAAACAGCTGGGACTTAAATCGGGTGCATTTTTCATTGCAATCAATGCATTGGTATTTGCAGGGTTACCTGTTACCAAAACTTTTACATTTCTATGCGCCACTTCATTTAACGCTTTACCCTGAACCGAAAATATCTCTGCATTACACAAAAGCAAATCGTTCCGTTCCATGCCAGGACCTCTCGGTCTTGCACCGACCAAAAAAGCATAATCCACATTATTAAAAGCTACTTTTGGATCATCCGTAGTTATAATTTTATGTAACAAAGGATAAGCACAGTCATTTAACTCCATTACCACACCTTTAAGCGCTTCCATAGCCGGAGTAATTTCCAGTAAATGTAGGACTATAGGCTGATCCGGCCCTAATAAATCTCCAGCAGCCAGACGAAAAAGCAATGAATAGCTAATCTGTCCTGCCGCACCGGTAACTGCAATATCAACGGGTCTTTTCATTTGTTTTCCTTTTATTTTTTAACTTGCCAGATAGCTTCATATTAAACAAGCTTCTCTCATTTGGCCAATGCAATCTATTTTCAGAAAAATAGACAATAACTTTCTGTTAATAGTAGCGTATATACCACAACTAAATCAATATCGTAGACGATAAAATACAAAATCAAAGCCATTTCAAATATAAGGTATAATAGATCGGTTTTAAAATTGATAAATACCGGCAACTCAAGAATAACCAGATTATTTTGATTATCGGCAAACGTATAAGTGATGAGTTCCCTAGAAAAAACAAAGGTATGTTAATGAAAAAATTGTTATTTCAGTTTGACACTGATACCCACCCATCAACGTTTGACACAGTAGTTGCTTATGATGGCGGCGCTGATCATGTTATTCCTCATGGAGGATTAACACCAGATAATATCGGGACAATGGTTGATGGTACAATTTTTACACGAGCACCTAAAGATAAAAAAAACACGGCCATCTTCGTTGGCGGCAGTAATATTATTGCTGGCCAAAAACTATTTATTGCCATTCAAAACCATTTTTTTCCCGGTTTTCAAGTCTCTGTGATGCTTGATAGTAACGGCAGCAATACAACTGCAGCGGCAGCTGTTGCAAAAATTGCAACTAGCACCTCATTAAGTGGAAAAAAAGTCGTTGTTCTGGGTGGCACTGGTCCTGTTGGTCAGCGTGCAGCTGCTATGTTTGCACAGGAAGGTGCTGATGTATCAATCACATCTCGTCATGTTTTTGGTGCAGAAGAAGCCTGCTTCATTATGAAAGAACGGTTTGGCGTTGTTTTAACACCTATTGAAGCAACGGATAATGATGCACGTGGAGATGCCATCAAAGATGCTAACATTGTTCTTGCAACAGGTGCTGCAGGTGTTGAACTACTGAAACCCGAACATTGGGAAAACAATCCAGCCCTTGAAGTCATTGCAGATGCCAATGCAACCCCTCCTCTAGGCATAGGGGGAACTGACATGCTGGATAAAGGCATTGATCGCCATGGTAAAGCTGTCTGGGGAGCGATTGGTTTTGGCGCACTTAAATTAGCCTTGCATCGTGCCTGCATAGCCAAACTTTTTGAAGATAATAAACAGGTTTTTGATGCTGAGCTGATCTTTAAATTTGCAAAAGAAATGGCCTAGCCGGCCATCAAGTCATCATCATTTCGTCATATCATGGGCACATCGATAAAATCATTACGTAAAAATGCTCTAGGTATTTTTCAAACTGGAATTGATGCGGCAAATCCGTATCAGGCAGTAAAAAACTGCCTGACGGTTGCCGAGAATCATTTTGAAATTGCTCTTGATTTAAATGATGACACAAAAAAACGCATAGGAAGATGGTCAAAGATACATTTAATTGCTTTCGGAAAAGCTGCCTGCAACATGATCGAAGCAGCGGAGGCGATTATTCCAAAACATCGTTTAGCAAGTAAACCACTGGCAATAAGTAATTATGAAAATAAAAGACCTTTAAAAAATATCGAGGTTATTGGTGCAGACCACCCCCTTCCAGATAGTTCCGGACAAAAAGCAGCACAGCTTATTGTTGAAAAACTAAAAAATACAGAAGCTGGTGACCTGGTTTTGATACTTGTTTCAGGTGGAGGTTCAGCGTTAATTCCTTACCCGGCAACCGGTATTTCTCTTAAGGATAAAACAACAACCACCGATTTGTTATTAGCCAGCGGCGGAAGCATTAATCAGATAAATTGCGTAAGAAAACACCTGTCACAAATAAAAGGTGGTCAGCTAGCATCTCATGCTGTACCCGCAGATTTGCATACCTTGATTTTGTCTGATGTTTTAGGTGATGAGCTTAGTGCCATTGCTAGCGGCCCAACAGTACC
>CAZNGU010000374.1:0-3140 GCA_964572325.1 uncultured Methylomarinum sp. | reverse complement strand
GGCAAACAAAAATCCTGCCCAATATCTGGACGATTATTTCTTTCCAGCTCCCTTAGATGCAGTCTGCATCTGTTTCTTAGCAGACATAATGGCCTCGCTTAACTGATAAACGGCCATGGCATATAAGGGACTATGGTTATAACGGGTAATCACATAAAAATTATGTAAGCCCACCCATAAGTCGCTGTGTTTTTCCTGCTTATAAGCTAATAATTTAACACTTTCATCTGTATTAATCGGCTGTTTTGAAGTGATTGACAACGCCTGTAATGCTACCCATTTCTTATCTGGTTTCAAACCTTTGCTTAATGCTTGCTGAAAAGATTCGCCTTTAGCTGAAACAGGGAAAGTAATGGCATTATTTTTACGCCAATGATGCTTCACAAAATAATTTGCAACACTGGCAATGGCATCAGCCGGATTCCCCCAGATATCTCTTTTGCCATCTTTTTCAAAATCAGCTGCATAAGCTCTAAAACTACTGGGCATAAACTGTGGAATACCCATTGCTCCGGCATAAGAACCTGTTGGTTTTAGGGGATCCATTTTCTCTTCCCGACAAAGTATTAGGAAGTTTTCCAGTTCACTAAGAAAAAAACGGCTTCGTTTGGGGTAGGCAAAGCCCAAGGTTGATAAGGCATCAATTACTCGGTGATGCCCGGTATGCCCACCGTAGCGCGTTTCAACGCCAATAATAGCAACAATAATTTCTGCTGGCACACCATATTCCGCTTCAACTTTTGCCAAGATTTCCTCATTATCTTGCCAGAACTTTACCCCTCCTTTGATACGCGAGTCGGTCATAAATATTTTTCTATACTTATACCACGGCAGCCCCTCTGCCGGACGCCCCATTGTTTTAATAATGTTTTGCTTAATATCAACCGATTTAAATAACGTTTTTATTTGCGTAGCATCAAATTGATGCTTGCTGCTCATTTTGTTAATAAATTCCTTGAATAATTCTGTTTCTTCTACTGCGGCCAAGGTATTGCTGCTGACTAATACACCACAGCAAAATAAAAAACCGATTAATCTATTTTTCATATTTGATTCATGTTTAATTTAAGGCAAATGCTCAGTGTAATCTGTAATTGCTCAGATTGCCCTTAATTTTGTTCAAAAGCAAGGCGAAAGCACGCAGTTTAAAGTGTAAATGAGCACTTTCAACGCGGCTATTGGACAAAATTAAGGGTAAGCTGTGTAATTACATTAGGTAGGTAAAAATTTTCTATGGGTATGAATTGACATTAAAATACCGAATCCTGCCATTAAAGTCACCATGGATGTTCCTCCATAGCTTATTAAGGGCAGGGGCACTCCCACAACAGGTAATATACCAATCACCATGCCCATATTAACAAAAACATAAACAAAAAAAGTAAAGGTTAAACTCCCTGCCAATAAGCGACTATAAGTGTCTTGTGCCTGTACTGCAATATATAGACAACGGCTAATTATCAATAAATATAATATTAACAAGCCCACGCAGCCCGATAAACCAAACTCTTCTGCAAAAACTGCAAAAATAAAATCAGTGGAGCTTTCGGGCAAAAAATCCAGGTTTGACTGAGTACTGCCCAGCCAGCCTTTACCGTGTATACCTCCTGACCCAATCGCAATCTTCGATTGAATAATATGATAACCTCTGCCCATAGGGTCTGCTTCAGGATTTAAAAATGTTAGCACTCTTGCTTTCTGGTACTCTCGCATAAAATGCCACAATACAGGGGTCAATGCTGCTAAAAAAGCGCCTGTCACAATCATAAAACGCCAGGAGAGTCCGGCAAAAAATAATACGGCAGCACCTGAACTGGCCACCAGTAATGATGTCCCTAAATCGGGTTGTTTAGCAATTAATAAGGTAGGAATAATAATCATAACACCGGCCCAAAATAGCTGCTTAGGTCTGGGAGGCAAAGAATATCCCGATAAAAACCAGGCTATCATCATAGGTGTGGTGATTTTTATCATTTCTGACGGCTGGAACCGCATAAACCCTAAATCCAGCCACCGTTGTGCACCTTTTCCCACCAAACCAATGACTAAAACAGCAAGCAGCAACAAAACTCCAAAAGCATAGAGCATAGCAGAGTGCCTGTAGAATTGACGTGGATTAATATGGGCAAGAACTATCATTAATACAAATGCAATACCAATTCGCATCGCCTGCCGAATCAATATGGCCATATTTTGCCCGCCAGCACTGTAGAGGATTAAAAAACTTAAAGCACAGGCCAGAAATAAACCAATAAAAAGAGGAATATCTATATGTAATTTTCTTAAAATAGTGCCAATAATGGATGGCGGATGAAATTGTTCGCCTTTAGTTTCAGTTTGCAATTGCAGGCTCCCCTGTGGAAATTTCAGCAGGCATCAGATATTGCTTTATTATTTTTCCTGCTATCGGTGCTGCAACTGAACCCCCATGCCCACCATTTTCGACAATCACAGCTACCGCAATTTGTGGGTCATCCGCTGGTGCAAAAGCCAAAAATAAAGCATGATCTTTGAGCTTATCATCCAGCTCTTCTTCATTATACTTTTCTTCCTGTTTAACCGTAAAAACTTGAGCCGTTCCTGTTTTACCCGCTATTTGATAGTTAATACCCTCTCGTAGTTTTCTGGCTGTGCCTCTTTTCCCATGAATAACATTAACCATGGACGAAACAATATTCTGAAGATTTTGTTTCTTTAATTTGATTTGCTGTTTAGATGCCAATTGTTTGGTCGTTGTATAATTAGAGTTTATTATTCTGGCAGCCAGATGAGGCATAACCACTTCCCCTTTATTTGCCAATGTTGCGGTTGCCCGGGCTAGTTGCAGAGGAGTAACCTGGGTAAACCCTTGGCCAATCCCCGTGATTAATGTTTCACCAGGATACCAGGGTTGATTCCTGTTTTTTCTTTTCCATGCACGGGAAGGTAACAGGCCTGCTTTTTCACCAACCAGGTCTATCCCCGTTTTTTCACCAAAGCCAAATTGTTGCAAAAATGCATGAATCCGATTAATGCCTAAAGTCCTGGCTAAATCATAAAAATAGACATCACAGGACTGGGTTATCGCATCATTCAAATCAACTAAACCATGCCCCCATTTTTTCCAGTCTCTATATTTATGCTTTAACTTAGGTAATTGA
>CAZNGU010000373.1:0-3160 GCA_964572325.1 uncultured Methylomarinum sp. | reverse complement strand
AACCAAAATCCTGCGTCAAACTTTCGTATATTATTAAATTCTCGTTCCTAAGGGTAATCGCAGTTTATTTTTTCTGCCAAAGCACCTATAATCAGTAGATTACAGCACCTTTGTAGAATTATTACTAAAAATGACACTATTAAATTCCAATAAGGTAATCAAATATTTACTTTACCTGATTCTTTTTATCCTGACTGCTTGTGCAGAGCAACCTCGCAAACATGTTTATACAAATGAAATACCTCCTGCAGTAGCTCAAGTTCCACAAATAGCTACTATTGTGCCTGAATCTTCTGCTAGATATAATAGTATCAAAGAAATACCAACCAGGATGATTCCTGTGACTATTTGGGATCGTCTTTTTTCTTTATATGCCTTGCCTGAAGTTGATAATGAACGGATAGAAAAAGAAATACAAAGATATCTTAAACATCCTGAATATCTCACAAAAATTCAACAGAGAGCCGAACCTTATCTATACTTTATTCTTGACGAAATTGAAGCTAGGCAATTACCCGGGGAATTAGCATTACTCCCTGTAGTTGAAAGTGCTTTTTTACCGAATGCCATATCACAAAGTAAAGCCTCAGGGCTTTGGCAATTTATGCCTGCAACAGGGCGATTTTTTGGTCTAAAGCAAAACTGGTGGTATGACGGTCGTAATGACATTGCCTCTTCAACACGAGCTGCTACGAAATATTTAGAGCAATTAGGAAAACTGTTTGATAATGATTGGTTTTTAGCGATAGCTTCATACAACGCAGGAAAAGGCACCGTTAGAAAGGCGCAACGGAAAAACAGAGAAAATAATCTGCCAACAGATTACTGGTCTATATCCTGGCGTAAAGAAACCATGAATTATGTACCAAGACTACTGGCTATTGCTAAAATCTTTGCCAATGCTGAAAGATATAATATCCCCTTATTATCCATAGCAAATAATCCGCACTTTACTATTGTTGATATTGAATCGCAGATAGATTTAAGCATTGCTGCAAAAATGGCAGATCTTTCAACAGATGATTTTTTTAAATTAAACCCGGCCTATAAGCGATGGAGCACTGACCCGGACGGCCCTTATCAGCTATTAATTCCTACGGATAAAGTCGATAATTTTAAACAACAATTAGCCCGTCTTCAGAAAAAAGATAGAATGCGATGGCTACGTCATAAAATCCATGCAGGTGAAAACCTCGGTGTCATTGCTAATAAATATAACACTACAGTAAATGCTATACGTCAAAGCAACCATTTGGCTAACAATAATATTCGGGCAGGCAAGTATTTACTCATCCCCGGAGACTCTGGTCAAATTAATTCAAGCAGCAGAAAAAAAGCAAAACAGCTTTATATTGTAAAAAAAGGAGATACCTTCTGGGATATTGCCCGTCAGTTTTCAGTTAGAAGCAAGGACATTGCTCAATGGAACAATCTTTCTTTAACAAAGATGCTGCAGCCCGGGCAAAAATTGATTATAAAAGAGGGTTAAGCTAAGGCAACTGGAAACAAATAACCCACCCCACTTGCCTTTTTGTCCGTCTTCGATCTTGTTGTTTTTTAAGCGGTGACTAATCAGGCAAGACGAGGCAAAGCCTGTAATATGGTAGGCATCAGCTTTGAACCCTATAAAATGGGTGTGCTTAAAAGTGACGTAAAATCATTGCTCTATCCTTCATGTACTTCATGGTTATATATTGCTTCACATTTAACCACACGCCTTAAAACTGGCAAAAAGAAGGTGATGTAAAGGCTGATCAGCGTCCCTTAGCAACCCGTCCGAACCCAGTGTCTAATATGTTTGAATAGATTTAGCCTAATATTTTATAATGATACAATAAGCCAAAAGCAATCAATTGCATAAAAGCAAAGAGCCAGAAGTAAAGCAAGAACGTCATTACTTTAATGGCTTTTTCTGCTTTTTTTGAGCGACTAAAAAGCCAGCCAGCACTAGTAGAAATTAACACAATAATGACAAAATAGATAAATAAGCTATTCATTGTTTTTAATTAATCCTTTGGAGCGGGTGGAGCCAAAACCTCTCTTGAACCATTGCCCTCCGGGGCACTGACTACACCGGCATTTTCCATGTCTTCAATCATTCTGGCTGCTCTGTTATAGCCGACTTTAAAACGTCTTTGTACGCTTGAAATTGAAGCTTTGCGAGTTTCTGTGACAAACATAACGGCCTCATCGTAAATAGGATCCATTTCCGAATCTGCGCCATTTGCTGAAACAGGCTCTCCCATATCATCAGAGCGTTCCTTGGTGATTTCCTGTAAATAATTAGCGGGTGCGGTTTGCCTAAGAAAATCAACAATTTTATGTACTTCGTGATCATCTACAAAAGCACCATGTGCTCGGATGGGAATGCTGGTTCCTGACGGTAAAAACAACATATCCCCATTTCCTAATAATGTTTCTGCGCCGCCCTGGTCAAGAATGGTTCTGGAATCTATTCTCGATGACACCTGAAATGAAATACGGGTGGGTACATTGGCTTTAATTAAACCGGTGAGGACATCAACCGAAGGGCGTTGTGTAGCTAAAACCAGATGAATACCGGCCGCTCGGGCTTTCTGAGCCAGGCGGGCAATTAATTCTTCTACCTTTTTACCGACTATCATCATCATATCGGCTAATTCGTCAATAATGATGACTATGCTTGGTAAATGGGATAATACCGGAAATTCTTCTCCCTCTGCTAAAGGCTCTATTAATTGAAATATTGGGTCTCTAATAGGTTTACCGGCTTTCTCTGCATCCGCAATTTTCAGGTTATAACCGGCCAGGTTGCGCACACCCAGTTTAGACATTAATTTATAACGCCGTTCCATTTCTGCTACTGCCCAGCGCAATGCATTCTGGGCATCTTTCATGTCAGTTACTACTGGTGTTAAAAGGTGAGGGATGCCTTCATAAACGGATAATTCAAGCATTTTGGGGTCTATCATGATCATCCGTACCTCTTCCGGTGTTGCCTTATATAACAAACTCAGAATCATGGTGTTAATAGCGACTGATTTACCCGATCCCGTGGTACCTGCAACCAGTGCATGAGGCATCTTACCTAAATCTGCGATAACGGGTATTCCTGCAATATCTTTTCCCATTGCAAAAGTCAATTTTGACTTGGATTTTTCAAAATTTCGCGAGGAAATCA
>CAZNGU010000372.1:0-3162 GCA_964572325.1 uncultured Methylomarinum sp. | reverse complement strand
CTCAAAACCATGACAAGATAAGCAGTGTTTTTCATATATTTTCTTGCCATATGATGCCGTGCCCTTGCCTTTTGGCAAGCCTTGCCCATCAGGAAAAATATCTTTATTCCACTGTTTTACTAATTTGGCTGACGCCTGTTTTCCTAGCCTCGGGGATTTTTCAACGGCTAAAATATTCAGGCTAATAAATACCAGTAGCAGTAAAAAATGCTTAAGCATAAACATGGCTTATCTCTCCTTGCCTGGAAATCTGCCAGCTTACTATTGCATTATAATGAAAATAACCGTGTTTACCTCGCTGAGCAATTAACTCAGATCTTTCCGGTTGCACATAACCAGTTTCATCAATCGCTCGACTTTTTAACACGGCTTTCCCCCCATTCCAGTGCCAGGGAATGCGAAAGCGGGTAAAGCATTTTGCTAACACAGGTGTTTGTAATTCCGCCTCAGCCCAGGTTTTTCCACCATCAGCAGAAACTTCTACTCTAACAATTTTGCCTCGCCCACTCCAGGCCAGGCCACTAATTTGGTAATACCCGGATTCATTTAATTGTTGCCCAAAAGATGGATGGGTAATTAATGATTTAGCCTCCATAATAAAAGTAAATTGTCTGGCCTTTCCTGAAGGTAGCAACTCTGTATATTTTGAAGTTTCATTTCTGGACATGGTCGGTTTGTTACTTAAATGCAGGCGACGCAACCATTTTACATTCAACACGCCCTCCCAGCCCGGTGCAACCAAACGTAATGGATAGCCATTTTCGGGTCTAATCCGTTCACCATTTTGATAAATAGCTAAAATACAATCATCCAAAGCTTTTTCTAAAGGAATACTAACATTCATTGCCGAGGCATCGGCTCCTTCTGCAATAATCCATTTGGCTCGTCCTTTGACTTTTGCCTCATCTAGTAAAATTTTTAAGGGGATTCCAGTCCATTCACTGCAAGAACTCATGCCATGAACATAACCAGCAGCAGTTTGAATGGGTTTATCTCGCCAACCCGCATTACTATTGCCACCACATTCAATAAAACACAGTTTAGAACTCATGGGATAACGCAAAAGGTCATTCATATTAAAAATTAGCGGTTTGTTTACCGCACCATGAATTAATAATTGGTGTTTGGCAGGGTCAATTTGCGGCACCCCATTATGATGCCGTTCAAAATGTAGACCATTTGGAGTGATAGTCCCTTCCATATCATGTAACGGCGTCCAGGAAACACCATTTCCATTCGCCATACTATTGCCCATAGTCCAGCGTATGGTTTTTCTTTCATGAGCTGACGGTTGCCCATAATTACTAAAGGGTTCACCTGGTTTTTGCATCCAGGGCAAGCGTGAGTCATCTGCTTCGGCTAATAAAGATTCTGATGCCAGAGCCGCAACAGAGAAAGTAATTCCTTTTTTTAGAAAAACCCGGCGGTCTAATAAACCACCCCCTGCAATTGTTGCTAACTCTGTTGATTTTGTCATTATTGAATCTATATCCAGTACGAAAAAAGTATTATTTTAGCTTTACAGCGGTGCCATAAGCCAGCATTTCAGATGCATTTGTCATAATAGCACTGGTGGTAAAGCGAATATTTATAATAGCATCTGCATCCCTTGCTTTGGCCTCTTTAACCATTCTTTCGATTGCAATATCTCTGGCATCAGCGAGCATTTCAGTATAACCGGCAATTTCGCCACCAATAATCCCTTTTAAGCCGGCCATAATATCCCGGCCAACATGTTTAGATTGAACAATATTACCCGACACAACGCCCAGGTTTTCAGCAATTTCTTTTCCAGGAACATCTGGAGTGGTAGAAAAAATCATTTGTTTTTCCTTAATATTAAATTAGATTATAGAAAGACCTTAGTTGAACACAAAGCAAGTGTCCAGCAAGCCATAAATTTCTGCCTGATGTTATTGCGTTTTATCATATATCATAACTGACGGATAAGCTTATACTTTTTCTTTAAAAAAATCTGATAAAAAATCAACAAAGGTAGAGAGTTTGGCGGGATAAAAACGGCGTTGTAAATAGGTTGCATAGATGGAAAGCGAAGGAATACGATATTCTGAAAGAATTTCTATCAAATCATTTTGAGCTAAATAATGTTTAACCGTTAGCTTGGGTGCTTGTATAATTCCCATGCCTAATGTTGCGGCTTCACACAAAACCCGTCCATTGTTAGAAGCAAAAAACCATTCATTTTTAACTTTCTCTACTTTCCCATTTGCAATATATATCCAGTAATCACCATGCGGTGTATTGGTATATTGAAGGCATTGATGCTTAGATAACTCGTCGATGGTTTGAGGATACCCATTTTTTTGTAGATAAGCTGGCGAAGCATAGATACATAATTCAGTTTCAGCAATTTTTCTAGCAACCACACCAGGATCTAATGTATCTGTCACAAGAATGGCAAGGTCAAATGTTCCTTTACGCAGATTAATAGGTTTATTATCCAATGCCATAAGGATTTTTACTTTTGGATAGCGTTGTTGATAGGCTTCTATAGCAGACATCATGTAAATGCCGCCAAAATCTATTGGTGCATTAATCCTTAAAAAGCCTTTAACACTATTTCCTAGCTGAGATATTGATTCTTCCAGTTCATTCAATTCTTCTAATATCTGCTTACTCCGGTTGTAATAAGCTATACCTGCTTCTGTTACCGTAACACTTCGAGTGGTTCTATTCAGCAACACAACGCCCAGAGATTTTTCAAGATGAGTAACGTATTTGCTTATCATCATTGAAGATAAATTCATTTCTCTGGCTACAGCCGCAAAAGTTCCTAACTCAACAATGCGACAAAAAACCTGCATATTATTGATTTTATCCATAACATTTTTATTATAAACTTTAAGTTTATATTTTATAAACTATTTAAGGTATTTAAACCAGGATAAATCTAAACTATAATAACAGCCGGAGATAGTTATAAACCACTTGGATTTTCTTTAATAAAACAGATAATTATTGTTTTATCAAAACCTTAGATTATTTTTTTAAGAGAATTCAAGTGGTTTTTTTTGAATTAATTGTCAAAACTTTTCGCTAAAAAATAAATTCAGGGCTAGATATAAAATAATACTTGCTGTATCATAGCCGCTCTTTAGGAGAGGTGGCTGAGTGGTCGAAAGCGGCGGTCTTGAAAACCGT
>CAZNGU010000371.1:0-3163 GCA_964572325.1 uncultured Methylomarinum sp. | reverse complement strand
GCAAATTATTTAAGGTGGTTTTACGCCCTTTATTAAGCCCGCCTTTTTTATTGATTTTGGTAATCAGAAAATCCAGCGTAAAAATATGCTTTACTACACCGGGTCTTAGTATATATGCTAGAAAATCCTGATAAGTTGTCTGTTCTGGCACTTCATCAAAATTGTTTAACCATTCCAGACAGGATGGGCTATTACTTTTTTCATTCACTAGATGAGATGCTATCGCCATATATTGAAGGCAAGCTGAGGCAACATGTTTACAGTTAAATGTCATAGGGCAGCTACAATCTCCATCAATAGTGACTGTATTGTAATCATGCTTCCAGTCAATTCGTATGGTTTGTCGGTAACGATTTTGCCTGCTTCCCAGCACTATTGCATCTAAAACAATATAAGAAGACACTTCTTCTTGAACACCTAAATGAACAACCTTTTGAGCGGTAAAATATTTTTTTCCTCGTTGAAAATAACTGTCGCCGCAAGCAAAGCGAATATCTGACTCCAGGATTCTTTTTTTGTTGATCATTGATTATTACGTGTTTTCAGGGGAAATACATGATGAGTTTTGTAACTGCTCAGTAAGCATTGTGCTTAGATAATTTGGATCAGAGATATAAGAACCTGCCTAAGACAGTGAGGAAATTAAATGGCATTCAAGAATACTGGCATATGAGTATTGTATATTCGTATCTCCAATAAATACTTTTTATTTGATACTATAAATATCAATAAGTGATATTAAATCATATTGTTATTCTGTACAGAGATTGTTTAACTAAAGCGCACCGCCGCAACTACTGCCTTGTCCCGCAGTACAACCATAACAGTGTTGCAGGGTTTTTATGGTTTCTCCTGCTAGTATTTGATGTGTTAACTCAGATATATGGATTTTTTCTTTAGCATCACCTAAAGGTAATTGTAACATTTGATTAAAATCACAATCATAGACAAAACCCTGCCAATCAATACTCAAGGTGTTTTTACACATCACTTGATCCATGTTTTGCTGCTGAAAATTATCCTGTAATAATTGCATGTATTGATCAAATTCACCCTTGCTGATTAATACACTGCCAAAACGCTGAATAGGTAAATTAGTCATCGCAAAAAGCTGGTTAAATACCACATTGAACTGCTCTTTTAAATGCTGTTTATAAGCGAGTTCCAGGGCTTTTTGTTCCGGCGGTAATGAGGCTCCTTGTGGATTAAAAACCAGGTTTAACACAAGGCCGGAATTCGGCTGACCATATCCCAAACTATTTAGTTTTTGCAAAGCAGTAATACTGGCATTAAAAGTGCCTTTGCCCCTTTGCTTGTCAACATTATCTTCCATATAGCAAGGCAGTGATGCCACTACTTCCACGCTATTTTTAGCCAGAAATTCAGGTAATTCGGTATACCCAGGTTCTAATAAAATAGTCAGATTACACCGGTCTATCACCTTTAGTCCTTTTTTTACCGCTGCCTCCACCAGGTATTGAAATAAGGGATTCATTTCGGGTGCCCCGCCGGTTAAGTCCAGAGTCTGAATATGATGTAAATCAATAAAATTCAATATTTGATCAATGGTTTTTTTATCCATCAACTCTGTTCGGTTAGGCCCGGCATTAACGTGACAATGAGTACAACTTAGATTACATAAATAACCTAAATTGAGCTGCAAAATTTCTAAATTATTGCGTGTAATCGCAGGAAAATCGGTTTTTTCCAGATAGTGTAAGGTATCGTGCATAGTCGCTTGGCCTATTGAGCGCTAAAATATATATCACCGTAATAAGCCGTCGCCTGGCCTCCGGCATTATCGGTGTCAGTCATTAAAGCAACCGCATCAATATATCGAATATCAATGCCATACAATGCTTTAAAATCATCTATTATATTGCGTTTTTCCTGGTGCCATGTAGAAGTTTTATCTTTAGCCGAGCGTAATGCAAGCATCATGGCATTATTACCGGCAAATGCATTTGGCCACTGACTATCTTTTGTAGAGTTACTAGCCCAGACATAATTAATAACTTTGGTTTTCCAAAATGCCCAGCCACCATCAATCACAACATAAACTCTGGCACTATAATCATCGCCAGCTTTACTTTGTTCATTAATTTTTCCTAATGAATTCTCAATCCTCCAGCGCCAATTTAAAAAAGGCGTTTGTAATAAATCTATTTTTTGTTGTTTGACTAAACCAGAGGCAGTAGCATGACTCTCTGCTTTGAGTACCGAAGCATTATCCAACGAAACAATTTGGTAAACTGTTGTTCCTACAAAGGACTTGCTTTCCCATTGCTCCAGCTTTCCTGAAGAAAAATCGCTTATAAAAACCGGGCTATTGTTTTCTGCCAATAACGCTGTTGATAATAAAAATAATGTATAAGAAATGCATAAGCAAAACGTACTCATTGGTTTTGTCATTTTTAAAATACTAGGTAGTTTCTGCTAATTCCATCAGACAGATCTATTTATTTACACAAAGCAGTTAGGTTTAAAAAACTAAGGAATAGTTCATTTATTCCATCATACAGTTATTTTTTTTGCTCTCATAAAAAAAATAAAATATAGTGCTAGATATTTTTAAACAGAATGTATAGAATACGCCGCTCTACTAGATCATCAGTTAATGCCTCGGTGGCGAAATTGGTAGACGCACGGGACTTAAAATCCCGCGGTGGCAACACCGTGCCGGTTCGATTCCGGCCTGAGGCACCATATTTATCAAAGACTTAGGCCTTGTTTTTTGGGGCTTGTAGTTTGCTCATTTTTTAAAACGTGCGTTAAACGTGCACTTAAGAATTTGAGGCAAAGCTATCATGGCAACAATTCAAAAAATTACCTTAAAAAGCGGTAAGGTTTCTTATCGTGTATTTATCCGTTTGGGCAATGAAAAACCCATCACCAAAATATTCTAAAATAAAAAAGCAGCGTTAGAATATTCTCGTCGTACCGAAGCTTTGTTCTATTATTAGTAATCTTTAAATAATCCAGAACTGTTCTTGTTTTCTTGTTCAACTGCCTCATTTTTTCGAAATACCTTTGTCCCCCTTTGATTTAATAAGCCCAATGGTAAGTCGTCTAAGATGTGCCATGTTTTCAGAGCCAAACCCTGTGCAAAGGGTGTAATTCAAAGTGAGGGGAAATCATCCTGTTTAGCATAAGTATCCCAATA
>CAZNGU010000370.1:0-3198 GCA_964572325.1 uncultured Methylomarinum sp. | reverse complement strand
TGCCACCTGCGGCTATGCCAGCACCTAATACACCACCGACAATAGAATGTGTGGTTGAGACTGGGGCATTTAATGCGGTTGCAATATTTAACCAGATGGCGGCAGCCAGTAATGCAGCCATCATCAGCCAGATAAAGGTATTGGTATCGGCAATAAGGTCTGGATTAATAATGCCTTTTTTTATAGTGCTGACAACATCGCCACCTGCCAGCAAAGCTCCGGCCGCTTCAAATATCACAGCTATTACGATAGCACCAAATAATGATAAGGCTTTAGAGCCAACCGCAGGGCCGACATTATTGGCTACATCATTGGCACCAATATTTAAAGCCATATAAGCGCCAAAGGCGGCTGCAACAACAATAATTGTATTCCCAGAATTCGGAAGGATAAAAATTGAAACCAGGTAAATGACTAATAAAATAAATGTAAAGGCAGATAATGCTTTAAACAGATTGTTGTTCAGTAAGGAAGTGCTTTGTAGCTGTTGATTGGCCATTATATTTTCCAAACAAGTTGAGGAATAAGCTTAATTATGTCAAAAAACAGGACAGCATTACAGTTTTATTATAAAAACATCTATTATCTGTTGGACTTGAATGGTGCTGGTTTTTGGGCTTTTATGATTATTGTTTAGGTTGTTATGGTTATATAATCAATTGATTTTAAATAATATTATTGTTATGTTGCTATTTATAAAGCTTGCAATTCAATACGTTTTCCTATATTTTAGTCTACTGTCCAAAAGGCTAGGGGTGCAGAAATGCTGAGAAAAACCCTTTGAACCTGAATCCGGCTAACACCGGCGTAGGAAAGCCAAAATTTCCCTGCGCTTGACTATATATCCAAGCATCAATATTTTTTATCTTAGCAATCTTTTTATCTTCTTTGGTCTTGCATGGTTTGCAATGTATTGTTTGTGCATCTTGAAGATGAGTGAATTCCTGGTAAAGCAGCAAAATATTTATGTTCGGGTACTTATTATTATCTAAATAGTGGAGCTAAGCATGAGTGCTGTTCGTAAAGAATTTACCAATACCGAGGCTAATAGCGTCAAAATTGATTCCTACCCTGCATCTGAAAAAATTTATGTAGAAGGGAGTCGCCCTGATATCCAGGTTCCCATGCGAAAAATCACCCTGGCAGACACCCCGGTGCATTTTGGTAGCGAAAAAAATGGGCCTTTATATGTTTACGATACGTCTGGAGTATATACAGATCCTAATGTTGATGTAGATTTGCATGCTGGCTTGATACCTATAAGAGATGCATGGATCAATGAAAGAAAGGATACCGAAGAATTGCAGGGCCCCAGTTCTGAATACGGACTGGAACGCCTACAAGACACTGCAACTGCAGATATGCGTTTTGGCCATATTCGTAAGCCCCGTAAAGCAATAGCTGGCAAAAATGTTAGCCAAATGCATTATGCTCGACAAGGCATTATTACGCCGGAAATGGAATATATTGCCATACGCGAAAACCAGAATATGGAAGAAATGCGTGAATTGTATAAAGGGCAACATCCGGGTGAACGTTTTGGCGCAGAAATCCCAGAAACTATAACGCCTGAATTTGTACGTGATGAAGTAGCCCGAGGTCGTGCCATTATTCCCTCCAATATCAATCATCCTGAAATAGAACCCATGATTATTGGTCGCAATTTTCTAGTTAAAATTAATGGTAATCTAGGAAATTCAGCCGTGACTTCTTCGATTGAAGAAGAAGTTGAGAAAATGCTCTGGGGTATTCGTTGGGGGGGAGATACCATAATGGATCTTTCCACCGGTAAAAATATTCATGAAACACGGGAATGGATTCTGCGTAATTCACCAGTTCCTATTGGGACGGTGCCAATTTATCAAGCCTTGGAAAAAGTTGATGGAAAAGCTGAAGACTTAACTTGGGAAATATTTAGAGATACCTTGATTGAGCAAGCAGAGCAAGGAGTGGATTATTTTACCATTCATGCCGGTGTTCGCCTTCACCATGTGCCGATGACGGCAAAAAGAATGACAGGTATTGTTTCTCGAGGTGGATCTATCATGGCGAAATGGTGCCTGGCGCATCATACAGAAAGCTTTTTGTACACACATTTTGAAGATATCTGTGAAATCATGAAGGCTTATGATGTTTCTTTTTCATTGGGCGATGGTTTACGCCCCGGTTCGATCTATGATGCCAATGATGAGGCGCAATTTGCAGAACTGGAAACTTTAGGTGAGTTAACTAAAATTGCCTGGAAACACGACGTACAAACTATGATTGAAGGCCCGGGCCATGTGCCATTGCATATGGTAAAAATCAATATGGAAAAGCAGTTAGAAGATTGTCATGAGGCACCTTTTTATACGCTGGGGCCTTTAACAACTGATATTGCCCCTGGCTATGACCATATTACCTCAGCCATTGGTGCAGCAAATATAGGCTGGTATGGTTGCGCCATGCTTTGTTATGTGACCCAAAAAGAGCATCTTGGCTTACCTAATAAAGAAGATGTGCGTGAAGGGATTGTGACTTATAAAATCGCTGCGCATGCTGCAGATTTGGCAAAAGGACATCCCGGTGCCCAGGCGCGTGATAATGCCATGTCTAAAGCAAGATTTGAATTCCGCTGGGAGGATCAGTTTAATATTGCATTAGATCCAGAAAAAGCGCGTTCGTTTCATGATGAAACCTTGCCTAAAGACTCGGCAAAGGTAGCGCATTTTTGCTCCATGTGCGGGCCTCATTTTTGTTCTATGAAAATTTCACAGGATGTCAGAGAATATGCCAAAAATAAAGGCATAAAAGAGGAAGAGGCTTTAAAACAGGGAATGGATGAGAAATCCAAACAATTCCTGGATGAAGGTGCGGATATATATCACAAAGTTTAAAATTATTAGTGAATTTTTTATTATAATTCCGTAGAATTAAACATATTTTTTTACTAACGGGATGAGTCGCTAGGAGGCTGTCCGAGAATAGAAATCGTCACGAGGGAAAGCCCTTTTGAGTCAGTTTTTTCGTTCATTTGAGGCGAATAGTTGTGCTATTTAACGAAAATGAACGGAAAAAGTGGCCAAAAGGGCTTTTTCCGTAGTAGGTTTACTATTTTCGGACAGTCTCCTAGGCTTATCCCGTTTTTTATATTTAAGGTGATAGATTTTGAGTAAACCTGCTTTACTTTTATTGGAAGACGGAGCTGAATTTAAGGGC
>CAZNGU010000369.1:0-3209 GCA_964572325.1 uncultured Methylomarinum sp. | reverse complement strand
AAAACCGCTTACTGTCTATTTTGCTGGTTGAAATTGCTAATTTTAAAGAGGTTTATGACACCTTGGGCAGAACCAGTGGAGATCAGGTTATCAAGCAAGTCTCCTCTCGATTACAGGGCGTTGTCCTGGGTGTTGACTGTGTAGCCAGGATTGATGGGAACATCTTTAGTATACTCATTACAGATCCTAGCGATGAAAATGAGATCGTATTATTGGCAGAACATATTCATAAAGCTCTAGAGCCGGCTTTTGTGGTAGAACGCTTATCATTTGCAGCACACGCGAACATAGGTATTGTCCATTACCCGGAACATGGAGAAGATGTGGATACCTTGGTGCAAAAAGCCGGGGTCGCCTTGCATATGGCAAGAACGTCCAATAAAGGCTATGCAGAGTATGAACCTTCATTCGACCAACATAGTCCACGCCGTTTAACACTAATGAGCGAATTACGTCATGCCATCGACCGGAATGAGTTAGAACTTTATTATCAGGCCAAAATAGCAATCCAGACAGATATATTATATGGTGCTGAAGCACTGATTCGTTGGAATCATCTCAAGCATGGTGTTATATCACCTGATGAGTTTATTCCTATGGCAGAGCGAACCAGAATGATAAAACCCTTAACCTTGTGGGTATTAAAAGAAGCCTTTCAACAATGTGCGCAATGGCGAAAACAAGGTAAAGAATTAACTATTTCTGTCAATTTATCGGCTAAGGATTTACATGATCCTGAATTACCTGATTTGATTGCAGGGGTTGCTGTTTCAACAGGTATTGAGCCACAATGGATTATTCTTGAAATAACGGAAAGCTCTATTATGACTGACCCTGAGTTGACCCTGGATATTATTGAGCGCCTAAATAATATGGGTTATCAACTTTCTATTGATGATTTTGGCACAGGCTATTCATCGCTTGCATATTTGAAAAAGATGCCATTGAGTGAGTTAAAAATTGACCGATCTTTTGTGCAGGATATTTTAACTAGTGAAAATGATGATGTCATTGTTAAGGCCACTATTAATTTGGCACATAATTTAGGCTTTCATGTCACTGCAGAAGGGGTTGAAAGTGCAGAAATACTGGCTAAATTAAAAATCTATGGCTGTGATATTGCCCAAGGTTATTATTTAAACCGACCTATTACTGTTGCGGATTTTGAACAATGGATGAAAAATTGTCAATGGCAGCCAAAAACAATAGATATTTAGTTTTTACTGTAGAAAAATAGTTTATAGTGGCTTATTTCTTAAAATAAACTATCTTTAATTGAATGCAGCTACTCAATATATTTGAAACTATAGTCTTAGCAAAATAATGCTGAATAGTTACTCATTCAATTTGATATCGTAAAAACGCGAGATAGATGATTCAAGATAGAATAGAATATAGAAAAAGCTTTAATTCCTCTGGACAAATCTATATAGCAGGAGAACTGCTGGATTTTATAAGCTATGATGTTTCAGTCAAAGGTATTCTGGTTGAAATAATTCCTGGTTCATTATTATCTGAAATCAGTGATTTCGAAGCATTGCTTAAGGAAAATAAGCAGGCAGAAATCTATGTTAAAGATTTAATGCTGACAGGAGGAGCTGAAATTGTCTGGGCAAAATTAAAAGACGGTAAAATACAGCTGGGTCTAGAATTTCGTGATGTTATGTACAATGCCGAAAGATTATGGCGAAAGCGCAATTATTACAGAAGTTCCAAGGATTTTTCAGGCTTTATTATCGCAAATGATAAACGAATAGACTTTCAAGGTGTTGATATATCAGTTGATGGTTTGGCAATTCAGGTGGCTTATACTCGCCAGCTCCTTAAACAGGGAGATACCGTTAAGTTAGTGGTTGACAACCTAGATATCAAGGCTTGGGGAAGAGTTATCTGGATAAATACACTCATGGAGCATGCCTATCTATTAGGTCTGAGGTATTTTACGATAGATTGAGTCGTTTGAATTTATTCCAACTCCCTAAGGAACGTGCACGAAATAACTTTAACAATTGACTTTGTATTTTGCCCGTCTTCTTCGTTGCCTATATGGATGTAGGTAAGGGGCGAGAGCAGGAGCGGAAGCTTTGTATAAAGGCTTACATAGCCTAATATGCGCCCCTTTCTACGCCTCGAATACTAGCAAACTACTTTGTCACTTGCCCAACTTATTCCTTGCGCGTTCCTAACTCTTCAGTCACAACAGCGCATCCAGTTCTTTTTTCATTTCCAGTGCGTATAAATCATCAAATCCTCCTACATGAAAATTATCAATATATATTTGGGGAACCGTTCTGCGATTGCTTTTATGCATCATTTCCTGGAGTAATTTTGGTTTGGAATCTATATTTTTCTCAATATAGCTCACTCCCTTTTTAGCTAAAAGTTTTTTTGCCATAGTGCAATAAGCACATCGATTTGCAGTATAAATAATTATTTCTGGCATGTTATATTAATATATTATAAATTATCTATATTCTAGCTTTATTGCTTGCTTTGTTCAATAGAAAGTGCCTTAGAAAAAGTCTTAATTAATAAAAGAGCAGCTTTTTCAATAGAATCTGAAAAAGCGATAATGCCATCTTGATGGCCTAGTAGGCTAAAAATACCGGTATTTTGAAATGATGCCGTGTCAAATAGATTTTTAACTTCTCCCGCCATTTCCGGCGTACCATAGCTAACATTGGCAGCGGTATAAGGCAGCTTGAGCTGCTGTGTGTTAAGCCATATCTCCGGGCTGTGTATGTGAATAACGGCCTGAATCGACTTGTTTTGTTGATAGATGCAGGCATGGGTTAATGATTCAGATGACGGCTGGGTTTTTCCAGCAGATTTTACACTGTTTTCAAGAGGGTTTGCTTCAAGTACAACGCAATAATGATGCCTGAATAATGAATCAATATTTCCTGTTTGTGTGCCACTGATTATAAAGGGTACGGTTTCTGAATTAACAGGCGCGAGTCGCTGGCTAATATTGCCAAAACCATAACCGTCATACCTTCTTTCTAGCTGTCCAATAAGTTCAAGTTTAAAAAATAGCGTTCTCCAGGCAGTAATTGATGCAATAGAAATATGTTCATCAATAGGAATAGTTTGATGACGGAGCATATATTTGATGACACCTTCTTGAATTGGCATAAAAAAAATAAAATGGGACTCAAAATAATGAAGAGTCAATCAATACAAGGGTTTGAAATCTACATTATGATTAA
>CAZNGU010000368.1:0-3214 GCA_964572325.1 uncultured Methylomarinum sp. | reverse complement strand
GTTGAGTGATATGATTAAATCGTATCATTTATTGAGCCAGACAAAACATGATTATTTTAAATAATATAGTAATGAGCTTTTTTTTATTAGCTTGTTTTAATATCCATATAGTTGACGCTGTAGAAAAAAAGGCAGCGATTGCCAGTGCCCATCCATTAGCAACACAAGCAGGTTTTGCTATTTTAAAACAGGGTGGTAATGCTTTCGATGCGGCTGTTGCTGTCAGTGCGGTTTTAGCGGTGGTAGAGCCCTCCAGTTCTGGCTTGGGTGGTGGAGGTTTCTGGTTGTTACATAGGGCGAGTGATGGCTTTGAAACCATGCTGGATGGTAGAGAAAAAGCCCCTTTAGCCGCGCAAAGAAATATGTATCAGGACAGGCAGGGGCAAATCATTAAAGGCTTGTCAAAAGATGGTGCTTTGGCTGCAGGTATTCCCGGCTTACCCGCTGCATTAGTTCATTTATCTAAAAAATATGGTCGTTTACCACTGGTTCAGTCATTACAGCCAGCAATTCAATACGCAGAGCATGGTTTTTTTACCGGCGAAAGACATAGAAAATTACTAAAATTCAGACTATCGCTATTAAAACAACAGCCAGAAGCAGCTCGTATTTTGCTTGATAATAATAAACTGCCGCCTAAAAAATCCATTTTAATACAAACTGATTTGGCCAAAACTCTTAAACAACTAGCACAATATGGTAAACAAGGTTTTTATGGCGGGGAAGTAGCTGAGCTTTTAGTTAAAGGAGTACGTGATGCTGGAGGGATATGGTCGCATGAAGATTTAAAAGCTTATCAAGTAAAGGAAAGGAAGCCGATACAGGGTGACTATAAAGGCATAAAAATAACGAGCGCGGCACTGCCTTCTTCGGGGGGAATTGTATTGATTGAAACATTAAATATTTTGGAAGCGTACCCTTTGGATAATATGGATGAAATCAGTCGAAAACATGTCATTGTCGAGGCAATGAAAAGAGCCTATCATGATCGTGCTTTTTATCTGGGGGATAGTGATTTTGTTAAAGTTCCTGTAAGCCAGCTTACTAATAAAGACTATGCTGCCGGTTTAAGGGTTTCTATCAGAATGGATAAAGCAACACCCAGTGACTTTCTGGCAGGTAATTTTCATTCAAAAAAGGGTGGGCAAGATACCACACATTTTTCTATTATAGATAAACAAGGTAATCGGGTGGCTGCAACATTAAGCATTAATTATCCTTTTGGCTCCGGTTTTATAGCGCAGGGTACGGGGGTAATTTTGAATAATGAAATGGATGATTTTGTTAGTAAACCTGGGGTAATGAATGGTTATGGTTTGGTAGGAGGGACTGCCAATGCAATTGAACCCGGAAAAAGAATGCTGTCCAGTATGACGCCGACATTTATAGAAGATGAGAACCGGATAGCGGTATTAGGCACACCTGGGGGAAGCCGGATTATTTCCATGGTATTGCTGGCGATACTTGATTTTGCCAAAGGCCACAAGCCTGAATCATGGGTTTGGGAGCCGCGTTTTCATCACCAGTATATTCCTGATTTAATTCAATATGAGAAAGGCGGATTCACGGACGATGAAATAGAGCAACTGACTTTAAAAGGGCATAAATTAAAGGAAATTCGCTATCGTTATGGCAATATGCAAGGGGTGCAATATAATAAAAAAACCAGGATGTTTTCAGCCGCTTCAGATCCGCGTGGAGAGGGTGTTGCTCTTATTCAGTAATAGCCGTATGAAATGACAAATAAATTTGTTGATGTCTGGCAGGGTGATACTTTGTGTTCACAATCCAAGGCTTTATATTATTGGTCGGTTCTTGATGAGTACGAGAAAGAACGAGCCAAGACATTTAAACGGCAGGAACTACAAGATAAATTTATTAAAACCCGTGCAGTACTCAAAGAAATATTGGCTGGTTATTGTTCAGTAGCTGCACAAGAGCTTTCAATAGAAACAGCCGAATACGGCAAACCTTTTATAAAAACGGATAAGAATATACATTTTAACTTATCACATAAGGGTGATAAATTTGTTATTGCAGTGAGTAATGTAAGTAAAATTGGTATTGATATTGAGCAATACAAAGGCAGGCAAACCTTAGCTGGTCTGGTAAAAAAATGTTTTTCGCAGCAAGAAGCACAGTTTTGGCATTCTTTACCAGAATCGCAACAAATAGACATGTTTTACCGCTTTTGGGTTAGAAAAGAAGCATTTGTTAAAGCCGTAGGACGGGGCATTGCATTAGGCTTAGATCAATGTGTTATTAATCCTGAAAAGCAATCCTGTTTTATAAGTATTCCGCAGGCCTATGGATTAGCAAGTGACTGGAAAATACTGGATATCAAACTTGCTGAAGAAGTGTGTGCTGTGGTTGTAAAAAACGGGATTGATTTCGACTTTAAACAAATGCAGTGGCAATGAATAAATTGACGCTATTTGTAATTGTTTTGGCTGTATTTGGCTGTGCCACACCCTCTCAGAATTTTCTGGATAAAACGATTGAATTAGGTTTTAGTTCAGAGCGGGTGAAAACATCACTATTTCAGCATCAAATTTATTTATCTAATCATTTAACAGGTTCTAAAATCTTGCACGTATATCTTGATGGCGATGGTACTCCATGGGAAAGAAAACGCTGGATCGCCTCTGACCCAACCGCAAGAAACCCCTTGATTCTGCGTTTAATGAAACAGGATAAAATGCCCTCTATTTTATTAGGCCGACCCTGTTATTACGGCTTAAATGAAAGTGCAGGATGTACTAATAAACTATGGACATCCCACCGTTACTCCGCAGAGGTAGTAGCAAGCATGGTGGACGCCTTAAATAATTGGTTAGCACAACACAGCTTTAAACAAGTGGTTTTGATTGGTTATAGCGGTGGTGGAAGTTTAGCAGTTTTAATGGCAGATAAAATTAAACAGATAAAATCGGTTGTTACCGTTGCAGCTAATTTAGATGTAAAAGCCTGGAGTGAATTTCATGGGTATTTAACTTTAAAAAACTCCCTGAATCCGATTGAACAAGGTGAATTAGGCCTGGGGATTAAACAAATTCATTTTGCCGGTAAAGACGATCAGGTGGTTCCAGCATTTGTTATTAAAAGTTATGCCCAGAGTCAGAAGGGGGCAGGGTATTATGAATTAGAAGGTCAAAATCATGCCTGTTGCTGGGAAACGCAGTGGCAAAGTATATTGGAAATTATAAATGACTTA
>CAZNGU010000367.1:0-3222 GCA_964572325.1 uncultured Methylomarinum sp. | reverse complement strand
CTGCAAGAGCTAGCTTATGCTATTAATCATCTTGCAGTCAAGCAACTGGCAGAAATAGCCAGGAAAAATAACACCATTTTGATCCAGGTAAGCACCGACTATGTATTTGACGGAAAAAACTGTCAACCCTACAGTGAAAATCATCAAACCCATGCCCAAAGTGTTTATGGCGCCAGTAAATTACAGGGAGAATTAGCCATTCAGCAGATTGCACCTAAAGCCATTATAATTCGTACCAGCTGGCTTTATTCAGAATTTGGCCAAAACTTTGTTAAAACCATGCTGAAATTAGGACAAGAACGTGAACAGTTGAATGTTATTTTTGATCAAGTAGGTAGTCCCACTTATGCCGGAGATTTAGCTAAAACTATTCTTACAATCATTGACTCTCCTGCCTTTAATAAAACACTATTTCAAGGTGACAAAGTTCATTTGTATCACTATAGTAATGAAGGTGTCTGTAGCTGGTATGACTTTGCAACTGCCATTTTTGAATTAAGCCATACAGCCTGCCAACTTAAACCGATAGAGACTAAAGATTATCCCACTGCAGCCACGCGACCGCACTTCAGTGTGCTGAATAAGGCTAAAATCAAACAAACTTATGGCTTGGATGTTCCTTACTGGAAAGATTCCTTGCGAATCTGTCTAAATCAATTACAGGAAGTTTCTGGTAATTAACTCCCCCAAGGAAAAAAATATAATGAAAACAATTATGGTAACCGGCGGTGCCGGGTTTATTGGTTCAGCAGTTATTCGTCATATTATTAATGAAACAGCATACAAGGTTGTTAATGTAGATAAATTAACCTATGCCGGTAATTTAGAATCACTTAAATCCATTGAAGCTAGTGAACGATATAGTTTTGAGCAGGTGGATATTTGTGATGCATCTGCGATTCAAACTGTTTTTGAAAAATACAGTCCTGAGATAGTCATGCATCTTGCGGCTGAATCGCATGTTGACCGCTCCATAGATGGCCCGAGTGAATTTATTCAAACCAATATCGTGGGCACCTGCACATTATTAGAACAAGCCCGAAATTACTGGAGTCAATTAGCATCTGATAAAAAATCCGCTTTTCGTTTTCATCATATATCAACCGATGAAGTCTACGGAGATTTGCCCCATCCTGATGATGTGGGTGTGGAAAATGAACTGCCTTTATTCACCGAAACCACAGCCTACGCCCCAAGCTCCCCTTATTCTGCCAGTAAAGCCAGCTCTGACCATTTGGTACGGGCTTGGCATCGTACTTTTGGATTACCTACTATAATCAGTAATTGTTCAAATAATTATGGCTCCTATCACTTCCCGGAAAAATTAATTCCGCTGGTTATTTTAAATGCACTGGAAGGTAAAGCATTACCGGTCTATGGAAAAGGGCATCAAATCAGAGACTGGTTATATGTGGATGACCATGCCAGAGCCCTGGTATTAGTGGCTACAAAAGGTGAAATTGCAGAAACTTATAATATTGGCGGCCATAATGAAAAACAAAATATCGAAGTGGTTATGGCAATCTGTGAACTGTTGGAAGAATTAGCACCCAATAAACCCGCTGGTTTAAAAAATTACACAGACCTTATTAGCTATGTACAAGATCGTGCCGGTCACGATGCCCGATACGCTATAGATGCCGATAAAATCAATAGAGAATTAGGCTGGAAACCACAAGAAAGCTTCGAAAGTGGCATTAGAAAAACAGTGCAATGGTATCTGACGAATCAGGACTGGTGTACACGAGTGCAAGATGGTAGTTATCAAAGAGAACGGTTAGGGCAAGTTTAATTTAGGGAAAATCAGTTGATTGCTGAATATTGTAAGGTAACAGGAAATAAATAACCCACCCATATTGCAACGTTTTTTTGTTTCCAGTTGCCTAACTACTCAGTGCTATCTACTGTGCTATTACCAAGTGTTTGTTTAAGTTCTGGTGATTGTCCTATAGTTTCATTGGATTGAGTCGCTGCCGGACTAATATCATCTATAACTTGCAGATTATTTTCCTGCAAAGGTGTAATGGCTATTTTTCCGTTTTCAACAGCCTGAACTTGTTCGTCGCTTGTTTCTATAACTTGAATAACTTCAGCCTCAATGGAGTTCTTATCAAGCGTAATATCTTGCGTCTGAAGTATGCTGTCGCCTTGTTTTTTTAAAGTATCAGCCTCCTCTGCTAACTCCTCCTCAGCGTGGGGTTGCTTTTCATTATCACTGCCTTCCTCTGGTATTGGTGGAGGCTCATCCTTCATCAATCGAGTCATTTTGCCCCATAAAGTATTATCCAGATTGCGTTTGGGTAACTCGACGGTGCTTTCATTAGATTTTCTAACAACTGCTAAAGTACTAGGTCTAAAGTCACCTTGTACACCAATTAATTTATCTCCATCAAAAAAAAGAGAAAGTCTTTTTTGCCTTCTCGCTTCGCCCCCAGGTTGGGTTGAATACAAATAATCCCAGCGTTTTTGATGAAAAACATCAACCAGCATCGGCGACCCCATGATGTATAAAACCTGACGTTTAGTCATATTGGGTCTGAGTTGATCAATCATTTCCTGATTAACAATATTGCCCTGCTGTATTTCCAATGAATAGACGCCTGGGAGATTATTCATGAAGGAAGAACATGAAGAAAGCGTAATGCTGACTATAAATACAAAAGGATAAATCGATTTTCTCATGATTTATGAAGTTGGCGTTATTAATATAGGTAAAATCATACAGTAAGTTAATAAATTATCCTATAAAAGTGTCTGCGAATAGTGCTAAAAAAAGATACAATGCATCATTCGATAACTACAATTATACTTCGCGCAGTTATGGTTGCGAAATTTATAATAAGTCGATTTTGGCCGATAGCAAGGCCAGCATGCCAGAACTGCTGGCCAAGACACTGAAATAGGCGCATAGTTGAACTATGTAACTGTTTCAGCAATGCCCCTATCGGTAAAAAAAGCTTGCTAGAAATCCGCAACCGTAAGTGTAGAAGAATATTATGTTGATCAGCTATTTTATGCGTGGAGATTAGCTATTGGAAAGTAAAGATTTAAGAAATGTCGGGCTAAAAGTCACTTTGCCCCGTATTAAGATTTTAGAAATCCTTGAAAAACAAACGGATCAACGTCACTTTTCAGCTGAGAAAGTATATAAAATTTTGCTCAGTGAAAATGAAGAAATAGGCCTGGCCACTGTCTACCGTGTACTCACGGAGTTTGAGGCTG
>CAZNGU010000366.1:0-3230 GCA_964572325.1 uncultured Methylomarinum sp. | reverse complement strand
CGAGGAGCAAAAAAAAAACCTGCCTGTTTCAGAAGCCTGATAAATCAACAGCCTACATCCTGAGCAAAATCATACTGAATAGTTAGGCAGCTCGCAATAAATAACCCACCCGCCTTGCTTGTCTTTTTATCCATCCTCGGCGTTGAAACTCTGGTTACATAGCTTGCTATGCGCCCTCCGTTGCGCCTTGAGGATGAATAAAAACCCAGCGCAATCCAGATGGTTATTTATTGCGCGTTACCTTATTTATTTCTTTTCTGGTTTAACAGCCGAAATACCCCAAATATCATTTGCATATTGAGTGATGGTTCTATCTGTAGAAAATTTGCCACTACTCGCTGTATTCAAAATGCTCATTTTAGTCCAACGCTCTTTATCCCTATACGCTTCATTAACCCGCTCCTGAGCATCAATAAAACTGCGGAAGTCTGCAATTGTCATCCAGGGATCATTGGGGCTTTTAATTGAGGCGATAATATCGTTAAAAATACCTTGTTCAAATTGACTAAAGTGCCCACTTTCCAGTAAATTTATCACTGCTTTTATATCTTCATCCGCTTCAATAATTGCACACGGATTATAATGAGGTCTTAATGCTTCAACTTCTTCCTCGCTCAAACCGAACAAGAAAAAGTTTTCATCACCTACTTCTTCACGAATCTCGACATTTGCCCCATCTAATGTACCAATTGTTATAGCTCCGTTCATCATGAATTTCATATTGCCCGTGCCTGACGCTTCTTTACCTGCGGTAGATATTTGCTCGGATAAATCAGCACCTGTACAAATTTTTTCCATAGCTGAAACCCGGTAATTAGGCAAGAAAACCAGTTTTAGCTTATCCCCTACTTCCGGATCATTATTTATTACATTTGCGACATTATTAACCAATTTAATAGTTTTCTTAGCCATATAATAGCCAGGAGCCGCTTTACCACCAATTAATACACAGCGAGATACCCAATTTTTAGTATCACCTCGTTTAATCCGGTTATATAAGTGAATAACATGCAAAACATTTAAAATTTGGCGTTTATATTCATGTATTCTTTTAACTTGAACATCAAATAATGCATCCACTGTTAAGCCCAGATCAACACCTAACTCTTCTGACTTATAATCGATTAATTGTTGTTTACTTGATTGCTGTAAGGCAAACCATTTTTTTCTGAAGGCCGGTTTTTCAGCATAAGGCTTCAGTTTTTGTAACTGTGATAAATCAGTAATCCAACCATCACCTATTGTTTTAGTAATTAATGCAGCCAAATCAGGATTACATGCCGCTAACCAACGCCTCGGCGTAACGCCATTGGTTTTATTATTAAATTTCTCAGGCCAGAGCTGATAAAAATCATTAAACAAGCCGTCAACCAGCAATTGTGAATGTAATGCTGCTACTCCATTCACAGAAAAACTGCCTACAATTGCCAAATATGCCATCCGTACCTGTTTATCAACTCCTTCTTCAATGATAGACATTCTTGTTTGATGCCCTGTTTGTCCCGGCCAACGATCGGCAACTTCCGCCATAAATTGCGCATTAATTTCAAAGATAATTTCCATTATCCGGGGTAATAGATATTGCATTAAACCGACTGACCATTTTTCCAGAGCTTCTGGTAACAAAGTATGGTTTGTATAAGCCATTGTATTTCGAGTTATCTCCCAGGCATCATCCCAGGTAAAACCATGCTCATCCATCAACAAGCGCATCAATTCAGGTACTGAAATACTAGGATGTGTATCATTCAACTGGAAACAATTTTTTTCTGCAAAAAGAGTAAAATCTTCCCCATGTCGACCCACCCAGTTAGCTACGACATCTTGCAAACTTGCTGATGCCAGTAGATATTGTTGTTTTAGTCTTAAAATTTTACCATTTTCATTGGCGTCGTTAGGATACAGCACCATGGTTATATTTTCTGCTGTATTCTTCTCTGCTACGGCTTCAGCATAAGCACCGGCATTAAATTCCTGTAAATTAAATTCCTCGGTTGCTTCAGCTTTCCATAGCCGCAAAGTATTAACTGTACCATTTCGGTAACCAGGAATAGGTGTGTCGTAAGGAACAGCCAAAATATCCTGAGTATCTACCCAACAAACTTTTTCCTTCCCTTTCTCATCAAGGTGTCTTTCTGTATGCCCACAAAATTTAATACTCACGGTATATTCTGAGCGTTTAATTTCCCAAACATTTCCATTTCGTAACCAATGGTCTGGTTTTTCAACCTGTTCACCGTTTTTTATAACTTGTGTGAACATACCATATTCATATCGTAAGCCATATCCTGTTACGGGTAATTGCAAGGTTGCACAACTATCAATAAAGCAAGCCGCTAAACGACCCAGGCCACCATTACCTAAACCAGCATCTGCCTCATCGTCTATCAGCTCTTCCAAATCCAGACCTAGCTCATACAATGATTTTTCTACCGTATTAGTAATGCCTAGATTTAGCATGGCATTACTTAACGCTCTACCCATCAAAAATTCCATAGATATATAGAATGATCTTTTGCACCCTGAATCTTTATAGCTATTATAAGTATGCTTCCAACGCTCACTTAAGCGGTCACTCACTGCCAGAGACAATGCTTCATAGGCATAATGCAAGGAACGGCATTTTGCATCTCGTCCCAAATGATGACTATAATATTTTTTAAAATCATAAATAAAATCCTTTTTATCCATTCCTAGATCGGGCAGTATCGTCATATCAGGTTTTGGTTTACTTTTATCAAAAGATCTATTGGACATATTAATTACCGTTATATTATAAAATTCATATATTTAAAAATGAGAAGATGTTTCCATAGAGCATCTCTACTCTCTTTGTAGGTGTCGCATTCAATGCGAAAGCTATCTTACTCTTCAAAGTGTTTAATTTAATGGCGACAAGAAGTTTTCTCATTATTTTTCAAAGCAAACATAAAAAAGCAAATTTAGGCTATTGATTTATTAGAGGAACTACTCACCATAATTTAGCAAAAGGGGCAGGGTGTTAATTTATCAGGCTTCTGAAACAGGGCGTTTCAGAGAGCTTACGCCGCACATGGAAGTGCAAGTGCAGCTTGAAGCAGGAGCTGATTGCTGCCATAGATGTATTCACGCGTTCTGTTAAATCAACACCCTGCACACCCTTTGCGCTATACACGCTGAGTAGTTACTTATTAGCTTACTAAGGAACGAGGATTCAATAATACCCGAATTCTGACGGGTCTTTTGGCTCC
>CAZNGU010000365.1:0-3238 GCA_964572325.1 uncultured Methylomarinum sp. | reverse complement strand
CCAATATTCTGGCAAATCATAATCAGTTAAAAGCGCGTATTACTTTTAATGCGCAGGATGTGGTGTTGAATTTTCTGCCTATGTTTCATTCTTTTGGTTTTACTATAGGTACTATGCTACCCGTTCTAAATGGAATGAAAACATTTTTTTATCCCACGCCGCTTCATTACAGTGTCATTCCGGAAATAGCTTACGATATTGGTGCCACTATTATGTTTGGAACTAATACTTTTTTAGCTGCTTATGGACAAAAAGCCCATGCCTATGATTTTTATAATATGCGCTATGTGGTGGCTGGTGCGGAGAAGCTGCATGAAAGTACCCGTCAATTATGGGCAGATAAGTTCGGTATTCGTGTATTGGAAGGCTATGGCGCAACGGAAACAGCACCGGTTATTTCCGTAAATACGATTATGGATTTTAAAAAAGGCACGGTGGGTCAATTTATGCCTGAAATGAAATATAAATTAGAAGATATTCCAGGCATTGAAGACGCAGGCCAATTACATGTTGCAGGGCCAAACATCATGCTAGCTTATCTATTACCTGATAATCCGGGGAAAAGGGTGTTGCCCAAATCTAAATATGGTAAAGGCTGGTATGATACGGGTGATATAGTTCATGTGGATAAAGAAGGCTTTATCAGTATCCGAGGACGGAGTAAACGGTTTGCCAAAGTCAGTGGTGAAATGGTTTCATTAACCGCAGTGGAAACTCATGCTGTAAAGGCCTGGCCTGATGCTCAGCATGCTGCGGTGAGTGTACCTGATGCCAAAAAAGGAGAGCATGTCATTCTGCTAACGACTCAAAAAGGGGCAACAAGTAAGCAACTGGCAGATTCTGCAAAGGGGGTGCATGCTATTAGCTTACCTAAGAAAATATGTGTGGTTAAAGCCATTCCTTTGTTACCCACCGGAAAAATCAATTATCCGGAAGTCATTAAACTCGCAGAAAAAACACTTGAATAAATGTGATGATTCAAGAAGCCAAAAAACTTGCAGTGCTAATAGATGCTGAAAATACCCAGCTAACTGCTTTACCAGCCATCATGACCGAACTGGCTAAATATGGCTATATCAATGTAAAAAGAGCTTATGGTGATTGGGCATCTGCACATTTAAAAAACTGGAAAAATATTTTAAACGAGTTAGCGATTCAACCCATACAGCAATTTTCATACACTCAAGGTAAAAACTCTTCAGATGCGGCGATGATTATTGATGCAATGGACTTGCTCTATTCCAATAAATACAATGCCTTTGCGCTGATTTCCAGTGACAGTGACTTTACTAAACTAGCCACTCGTTTAAAAGAAGCACAAATTTATGTTTATGGTGTTGGCAAGAAACAGACACCGGTTGCATTTATTAATGCCTGTGATGCTTTTTTGTATATTGATGTATTAAAAACCCTGGACAGCGTGGATAATATTGGCGAATATTCAACCGAAAGCACCCCAAAATCGTCCTGGCAAAGTCAATATAGCAGACAACAACTGTGCCAGGATGGACAATTGATCAATGCCTTAAAAAATGTAGCAGAAGCTCATTCCGACGAGAATGGCTGGGCAAGTTTAAATGTTTGCGGCAGTATTATAAAGCGTCAATCGCCTGATTTTGACCCCCGAAATTATGGCTATGCCAAACTATCTACACTGATCGAAGCCACAGGCTTATTTGAACTGAAAAAAGAGCCTATAAAAGATTCAAATCATATACAAACTTTTTATAGAGATAAGAAGAAACATAATGTGTCTTGTCCTCCTAAACCATGAATAAACAAATTTATCCTTTACTGATTGCTCAATTTTTATCGGCATTTGCAGATAATGCCATTTTGTTTACCGTGATTGCATTAGTGATGCAATCCTCGCAACTGACAACATGGTATGTACCTGCATTACAAAGTGTTTTTTTAATAGCTTTTGTGGTTTTGGCTCCCTGGGTTGGCAGTTTTGCCGATTGCCACGCGAAATCCAGAGTTTTAGTAGTTGCCAATTTAGTTAAAGCGGCTGGTGCCGGTTTATTATTACTGAATATTGAACCGCTGATAGCCTATTGCCTGGTTGGCATGGGTGCGGCTATTTATAGCCCGGCAAAATACGGTATTTTACCAGAGCTGACGGATCACGATGCCTTAGTCAAAGCCAATAGCTGGATTGAAGGTTCCACTATTTTAGCTATTTTATTAGGCATGGTGATTGGTGCAAAAGTGGCTGATTATTCTATTCAATGGGCATTAATAGGCACCATCGTACTTTTTGCTATTTCGGCAATGGTTACCTTACTGATTCCTACCCAGGCGAGTAAGGAAAAACAGCCAGGTGTAAAGATTATTCTTTTTAGTCAACAGATCGGTCAGTTTTTTGTCACCTCGCGCTCTCGTTTTGCTATTTTAGGGGCCTCATTATTTTGGGCGACAGCAGCGACTGTTCGGGTCATTATTATTGCCTGGGCACCTGCTGTATTAATGAGTCAAAATGCCAGTGAGGTTGCTGAATTAACATTGTTCCTTGCTCTCGGCATTATTATAGGTTCTGCATTAGTGCCACGCATGATACCGCTGGACTTTCTGTCTCGTGCAAGAATTCCTGCCTATTTTATGGGGCTATTTATTATTCTAATGAGTTTTACAGATAGCCTTTGGCCGGCACGGGCAGCACTTTTTGCTATTGGTACCGCAGGAGGGATGTTTATTGTACCTATTAATGCAGCCTTGCAGGAGTTAGGGCAGGAAAGTATAGGTAGTGGTAGTGCAGTTGCGCTACAAGGTTTTTTTCAGAATGTGGCGATGTTAATAGCTGTTGGTTTTTATACCTATATGGCATCCATTTATGTTGATGATGTGATTAGCACAGAAAAATTAAGTACATCGGCAGCTGATTTAATAACAGGCTCATTTACAACAGTAACGCTACTGGTATTAGGCATTGTGGTATTGATAGCTACTTTTCTGGTTTCTTTGCATTTGCCGGATAATGAGCAGTCAGAGGATTAGCTTATTTATGGGGCTATGTCATATTGAATGGGTAAAAAACAGACACCACGGAGATCACAGAGTTTGAAAGAGTGCAGCAAAGAATTAACAGAAACTGTGATAGCTTGTGCTATAGAGGTGCATCATCCATTTGGCACTGGCTTGCCAGACAATACTTAATGAAAAGTGTTTTGCTTATGAGTTAAGCGGGTGTGGCTTGAAAATAATGTAGGATGTGCTGACGTTAGGAAGCGCATCAATG
>CAZNGU010000364.1:0-3243 GCA_964572325.1 uncultured Methylomarinum sp. | reverse complement strand
TTATTGTCGCAATTAAAGCTAACGGAGATGTCTGGATAGACAAAAGGCAAGTGGATATTCGTGCAGTAAGAGCGAATGTATCTCGTTTGCACGCAGAACAACCTTTAGGCTCTGTTGTTATTGCCGCCGACAAAGACACTAAAGTCAAAGTATTAACTCAGGTTATGGACCAAATTCGTTTAGCAGGCATTATGAACGCATCCATCGCCACCGAAACAGAGTCAAAGTGAAAATCATCTTGCTCTCCATTTTTTCCGGAATTATCATTTCATTAGCCTTGTTCTGGCTAATGCAAACCATGATCAGTAATAATCAGCAAGGCTTTAAACAAACAAAAAACTTGCAGATGACCGAGTTTGTTCGTCTTAAACGAGAAACAAAGTTGCAAACCAAAGATAGAAAAGTGCCTGATGAACCGCCCCCCGAAAAACGTCCACCTCCACCGCAGATGCAAAGACAACAAATCCAGGTTACACAAAATAACTTACCCCAAATGGATATGCCTAACCTAGATATCCCATTACAGACTGACACATTCAGCGGCTCCTTAATTAGTGGTGTGCAATTAGGGGTAGGAAAAATAAGTACAAATGTTATTCCCCTGGTTCGTATTCCACCCCGATATCCCATGCGCGCAGCTAATAGACGTATAGAAGGCTGGGTTAAAATTGAATTTACCATTACCGAACAAGGTACCGTTAAGGATGCGGTCGTAGTTGCTGCTCAACCGGGTAAAACTTTTGACAGAGCTGCATTGCAGGCCATAAAGCGCTGGAAGTTTAAAGCTAAAGTCATTGATGGCGAAGCTTTTGAGCAACGTGCGGTACAAGTATTACAATTTAAATTATCAAAATGACACGTTTATCAGGCCCCCTCTATCCAGAAATAGAAAATTTACTCGATAATTGTCTAAGGGTAAAAACAAATCAGCTTCTTTTTTTGTGTCGTAGTAGCCTTCTTGCTTTGACTTTATCTGTTTTATTGATTCCTCCCGTTTACGCAAGCGAAAATGATAAACCTATAACAATATCTCCCAGTCTATATAAAAGGCTAACTAAAGTTGAAAAGCTGATTTCAAATAAATCATATCAGCAAGCCGAACAAAAATTAGGCGCCATACTGACCAATATCGAACAAGGCAGCTATGAGCAAGCTGCCGTATTACGCAGCCTGTCTTCCGTTTACGCGTTAAAAGGCCAATATAATAAGGCTGCTGCAACCTTATCCCGCGCTATTGCTTTAAAAGTACTACCCAAAAACCAGAATCAGCAAGCCATTTTAAATCTGGGGCAATTGTATATGGCACTGGAACAATATTCTAAAGCCGTGCAGACTCTAGAGCCCTGGCTAAGCATGAATCCAAATCCAGACCTACAGATACATGTTCTGCTTGCGAACGCTTATGCTCAATTAAAACAGTACCGTAAAGCCTTGCCACACATTAAAAAGGCAATCGCCAAGTCCAAAAAACCCGAAGAATCCTGGTATCAGCTAAATCTTGCTTTATATTTTGAATTGGAAAACTATTCTTCAGCTGCTGGGATATTGAAAACGCTCATACGTCTATATCCCGATAAAAAATCCTATTGGCAACAGCTGTCTTCAGTTTATCAACAGCTAAAACAATACAAAAAAGCGGCCTCTATTAAACATCTGGCTTATAAAAAAGGCTTTATTGATACAGAAAAAGGCGTACTGGAGCTTGCCAATCTATTTTTATACATAGGCTCTCCGTATAAAGCAGCCAATCTGTTAAAGGACGAATTTCAACATAAAAAAATCAGGTCTACTTCAAAAAACTGGGAAATACTGGCCCATGCATGGACTATGGCAAAAGAGTTTGATAATGCGATTATAGCCCTGGAAACAGCATCAAAGCTTAACGATAAAGGCAGTTTATCTCAACAGTTAGGTCAAATATATGTGGAACAGGAAAAGTGGAATCTAGCCATAATTGCTTTACGCAAGGCAATAAGCAAAGGCAGTTTAAAAAATACCGGAACCACTCATTTATTGCTGGGGTTGAGCTATTATGAGTTGAACAATACACAACAAGCAAAGAAGAGCTTTATTAAAGCCGCACAATACAGCAAAAACAAAAAAGCAGCGATGCAGTGGTTAAGCTATATTAACGAATATAAAAAATAAACAAGCGGACTAATTTAAAGCGGACATAAATCCGCTCCTTCAAGCTTATATTGCAACGGCGTTTAATTCAGAGTTTTCATATAAGCGTAGCTTTTTCCAGCCACTGAATTTTGTATCATTAAACTGTAAATCATGATCAATCGCATGTTCATAACAGCTTCTAAATAATTTTGCCGTTCTAAATGCATGTAATTCATCATCTGCCGTCACTGTTTCTACATTTCCAACCTGAAACGTTTTATTACGTGATTTTCTATCTTTAACCCAAAAGACGGTATAACAAAGATAACTTTTATCTTTCCTGTGATCATATTTTATTGTTCTTGAAACACCCGTAACGCCAGTCGTTGTTTTGTTTTTTGGGGGTTTCAAAAAGCGTGTTCTGCTGCCTTTCAATACGACCAGCATTTGATCGCGCCAGGTAATTGCGGCTTGTAGAGATTTACTCCTGTTTCCCCACAATTTATGGGAAAAGTACCGACTACTTTCTTTACCACGCCTGACAATTCGCACTTGATAACCAAATGCATCGGGCTCTGTGATATGTTTATTTTTTGCCATATTTGGAACACTCCATAAACTTTGCTTTCTGCTCAGAGTAAGGGTACTCAGATCAGAAAAGACACATGCTTGTTGTTAATTACGTAAGGTAATGATTACAAATTATCGTAGAAGTTCATATAAATTTCAAGTTTTTAGCTATATTTATTACGTATTGCGCAAATACCAAGTAATTTAGTGTAGAATATGCCAATCCACGTTAACTTGTTACGTGATTATTTATAAGCTTTTGTTTTATATTGATTTTTTTGGAGATAATGATGAGTGTATTAGTAGGCAAACAAGCCCCTGACTTTACAGTTCCTGCAGTACTAGGTGACGGTGAGATCGTTGATTCTTTTAGCTTTTCTGAAGCAACTAGAGGAAAATATGCTGTCGTATTTTTCTACCCCTTAGACTTTACATTTGTGTGCCCTAGTGAACTAATTGCACTAGATCATCGTATGGCTGAATTTAAAAGCCGAGGTGTTGAGGTAATATCGGTATCTATTGATTCCCACTTTACACATAACGCATGGCGTAATACTGCAATCA
>CAZNGU010000363.1:0-3248 GCA_964572325.1 uncultured Methylomarinum sp. | reverse complement strand
TTACCGGTTTTGCTTTTGGTATGGGTGTAGAGCGATTGGCCATGCTACGTTACGGCATTAATGATTTAAGAATGTTTTTTGAAAATGATCTTAAATTTCTGGAACAATTTCATTAAGGATTGAATCATGCAAATAAGTGAAGCCTGGTTAAGGGAATTAGTCAATCCACCGGTATCAACCGAAGAATTAGTAGAACAGTTGACTATGGCGGGGCTGGAGGTTGACTCAGTTGAGCCAGCCGCCGCTGAATTCAGCAAGGTTGTTGTGGGTGAAGTGCTTGCCATGGAGCAACATTCCAATGCTGATAAACTAAAGGTTTGCCAGATATCTGTAGGTGAAACGGAGTCTTTGCAGATTGTCTGTGGTGCCAGCAATGTCAGAGTAGGGCTAAAAGTACCCGTTGCCTTGGTGGGTGCTGTTTTACCCGGTAATTTTAAAATCAAGAAATCGAAATTACGTGGTGAGTTATCTCTGGGCATGTTATGTTCAGAAAAAGAACTGGGGCTGGCAAAAGATGCAGATGGCTTGATGGAATTATCGAATGATGCCCCGGTAGGGACAGATATTCGTGAATATTTAGCTTTAAATGATGCTATCATCGAATTAGATTTAACACCTAATCGAGCGGATTGTTTGAGTGTAGAAGGTGTTGCCAGGGAAATTGCTGTTTTGAACAAAATGGATTGGGCGGCTAAGGTGTTTTCTCCAGCTAAAGTTTCTCATGATTCAGTTGTCGAAATAAAAATAGAAGAAAACCAGGCTTGCCCAAGATATTTAGGGCGATTAATCAAAAATGTTAATCCGGAGGCTGAAACACCGTTGTGGATGCAAGAGCGTTTAAGACGCTCTGGATTAAGAAGTCTTGGTCCTTTGGTTGATGTCACAAATTATGTATTACTGGAATTAGGGCAACCACTTCATGCATTTGATGCAGACAAATTATCCGGTTCAATTACTGTAAGGCTCGCTAAAAAAGGTGAGGAATTGGCCTTGCTAAATGAACAGACAATCACTTTAGATGGTTCTGCTTTGGTTATTGCTGATGAACAACAAGCTCTAGCACTGGCCGGCATAATGGGGGGAGAAAATACCTCAGTAACGGCGCAGACCCAAAATATATTCCTTGAATGCGCTTTTTTTACGCCAATTAGCATTGCCGGTAAAGCACGGCAATTTGGCTTACATACAGACTCTTCTCATCGTTTTGAGCGAGGTGTTGACTTTAGCTTGCAAGAACGTGCAATAGAAAGAGCCACGCAACTGATTGTTGATATTGCAGGGGGTGAGGTAGGTTCCATTTCAGAAATAACAACGACAGATGCTTTGCCCCAAAGGCCAGCTGTAACCTTAAGAAGAGAGCGAATTCAACGTCTGCTAGGCATTACCATGGCTAATGAAGAAATTAGTCGGGTTTTTAATGGTCTGGGAATGCAAGTCGAGGAGCAAGATGAGGGCTGGTATATTACCCCGCCTGCTTGTCGTTTTGATATAGCGATTGAAGCTGACTTGCTGGAAGAAGTCGGACGAATTTATGGCTACAATAATCTGCCTAATAGTCGTTTATTAATGCGTTCTGAATTAGGCAAAGCGGAAGAAGCTGTATTGCCTTTATCGCGCATTGAAGACCTGCTAGTAGATAAAGGCTATCAAGAAGTTATTACCTATAGTTTTGTTGACGAAGCAATGCAAAAGGCCATAGCAGCTGATGATGAATTTATTCGGATTAAAAACCCTATTTCTTCTGAATTAGCGGTGATGCGGACTACTTTATGGTGTGGTTTATTAAACACGGCATTGTATAATAGCAAAAGACAGCAGAATAGAATTAGACTGTTTGAATCTGGCTTGCGTTTTATTAATAAAAATAATGAAATGATTCAGGAAAGAATGATTTCTGGTTTGCTTTTAGGGGGCGTAGCTCCAGAGCAATGGTCTGAAAAAAGCAGAAAGGTTGACTTTTTTGATTTAAAAGGTGACCTGGAAGCCATGTTTTATCTTAATAATTGCCAGGTTCAGTATAAAAAAACCTCACATCCTGCATTACATCCAGGCCAAAGTGCAGAGATTGTAAATCTGCAAGGTGATAAAATAGGTTTAATGGGAATGTTACATCCTACCTTGGAGAAACAATTAGATTTTGATACGCCAGTTTTCTTGTTTGAGTTGAGTCAGGCACTGCTATTGCAGAAACCCGTCCCCAAATTTGAAGCACTTTCAAAATTTCCTTCAGTGCGTAGAGATATGGCATTGATAGTAGAAGAAAAAACTTCAACAGATGAAATCATTGAATGTATTCATAGTTGTAAGGAAAAAACCATTCAAGACGTTCTGATCTTTGATATTTATCGGGGTGAAGGGGTTGAAAAGGGTTATAAAAGCGTTGCTTTAAGTTTAATGTTACAAGATTCTATGCAAACACTAGCAGATTCTGAAATTGATGCTATATTTAGCAAAGTGCTAGAAACCATAAAAATTACAATAAATGCAAAACTGAGGGATTAATTATATGGCATTAACAAAAGCTGATTTTGCGGAAAGATTATTTGATGAACTTGGATTGAATAAGCGCGAAGCAAAAGAAATGATAGAATTGTTTTTTGAGGAAATCAAAGGTTCCCTGGAAAATGGCGAACAAGTAAAAATTTCAGGGTTTGGAAAATTTGAGTTGCGAGACAAAAGTAGTCGTCCAGGCAGAAACCCAAAAACAGGTGAAGAAATCCCCATTACAGCACGACGTGTGGTGACTTTCAGGTCAGGTCAAAAACTAAAAGCTAGGGTAGAACAATATGCTGGAACCCAGTAATAATAACGAATTACCTGCAATACCGGCAAAAAGATATTTCACCATTGGCGAAGTAAGTGAGTTATGCGGTGTCAAGCCTCATGTTTTACGCTATTGGGAACAAGAATTTACAGACTTAAGTCCAGTAAAAAGGCGGGGTAATAGACGTTACTATCAACGTCATGATGTGTTGATGATTCGTCAAATCAGGTCATTGCTTTATGAACAAGGCTATACCATTGGTGGAGCAAGAGCCCATCTGGCTAGTGATGGCGCAAAAGAAGATTCAACACTCAGCAAACAACTAGTCAGTCAAATGATTGGTGAACTGGAAGAATTACTGGAACTGTTAAAATAAATTATCTTTTTGTTGTATGCGATTTATGTTCATAAATCGTTCCTAAAGTATTAATAATCGGGGCGTAGCGCAGTTTGGTAGCGCACTATACTGGGGGTGTAGGGGTCG
>CAZNGU010000362.1:0-3248 GCA_964572325.1 uncultured Methylomarinum sp. | reverse complement strand
TATCAATATTATCCGGAAGGTGAACAGAAGAATGGACGCCGATTAAACCTGGAAATTTGATGTCTAATTTTGCAGTTAATTCATTGACGGAACAAGAACCGGAGGTACAATTAACATTATCAATTATTTTGGAAATTGATCCTTTTTTAACCTGTACATCATAGTTTTGTTTGAAAACGGTAATAAGTGCTTGATCTTTTTTCCAGGTTTGCCTGGTAACCTGACCGCCTTCAACTAAACCCGCTTGATTATCAGGAACATGAACGTAAGTATGTACCCCATGAATACCCTGAAAATTAACCGTCAAGGTGGCAACCAGATTATTTACGGTGCAGGAACCGCTTGTACAATCAACATTGTCAACAATTATCGGTTCTGATTTGTTGCGTTTTACTTCAACATCATAATGTTGTTTAAATACCGTTAGGATGGCCTGGTTTTTTTTCCAGGTTTGTTTAGTCACTTGTTCGCCTTCTGCTAAATTAGGCGTATTATCGGGCACATGTACATAAGTATGCACACTGTTCATATTAGGAAAGTTAACCGTGAGTTTTGCTGTAATATCGTCTACTGCACAAACGCCGGATCTGCAATCTACATTATCAATTATCACTGGCTCGGAATGAGAACGTTGTACGCTAACATCGTAAAGGCTTTTAAAGACTGTGAGTACGGCCTGGTTTTTTTGCCAGTTTAGCTTGCTAATTTTGGCACCTTCTGCCATACCGGAAACACCGTCAGGTGTTTTGACTGAGGTATGTACACCGCTCATGCCGGGGAAATTAACTGTCAAGGTAGCGGTTAGCTGATCGACTACACAACTCCCTGATGTGCAATCAACTTCATCAACAATAAATGGCTCAGAATTACCTTTTCTTATACTAAGGTCATAGTGTTGTTTTAATACATTAATAACCGCCTGGTTTGTTTGCCAGTTTTTGTTAGTAAACTTTTTACCCTCAGCTGTGCCCACTTTCCCATCACTATGGTGAACCGAGGTGTGCACACCCTTCATACCATCAAAATTAACGGTCAAGGTAGCCACTATGTCGTCTATAACACAGCTGCCCGAGCTACAGTCAACATTATCTTTAATGATGGGTAGGGCATTTTGGCGGCGAATACTGACATCATATTGTTTTTTAAAAACGCTAAGCACTGTTTCATTAGTCTGCCAATTCTTTTTGCTTACCAGGCCTCCTGTAGTTGTATTGGCCTGACCATCAGGGATATGTACCGAGGTATGCATACCATTTAAGCCAGGAAATCTCACAGTTAATAATGCCGTAATATTACTGACAGAACAGCTGCTGGCAGTACAATTGACCTCATCAACAATATAAACATCATCACCTTTGCTGATTTTTATATCATAAACTCCTGGAAAAAGAGTGATTTCTGTGTGTTCTTTTTGCCAGTTTTTATGACTGACCAGATCTCCAGATACACTATCCGGTATCTGATCCGTGTTATATACGGAGGTATGAACACCATGGAAGCCAGGGAATTCTACGGTTAATACCGAGGTCAGATTATCAACTGAGCAGGTACCTGAGGAACAATCTATATTATCTACCACCAGGGAAGCTGAACCGTTCCTTAAATAAAGATCATACAGGCTTCTAAATACAGTGATGCTGGTTTGCTGATTTTGCCAGTTTTTATGAGTCAATTCTGCGCCGTTAGCCTGATCATTAACATTATCAGATAGGCGAACGGAGGTATGGACGCTTTTCATATTAGGGAAATTAACCGTCAACTGTGCGGTCAAATCATTGGCCACACAACTGCCTGAAGTACAATCAACATTATCTACAACAATTGTTTCGGCTTTTTTAGTGACAAGGAGATCATAATTTTGGCGCAGTACGGTGATTACAGCCTGGTTAGATTGCCATTTCTTAGCGGTAAGCTTTTCTCCACTTGCGGAATTATCTATGCCATCAGCCAACAAAACCGAAGTGTGCACACTGGACATATTCGGAAAGTTGATAGTCAAGGTGGCAGTGACATTATCAATGTTACAAATACCTGAACGACAATCGACCTGGTCAACGACAAAGCTAGCAGCACCCTTACGAATTTTGACATCAACAATTTGTCTCAATACCGTAATCACGGCTTGATTGGATTTCCAGTTTTTGCTGGTGATTTTTTCACCAGAGGCTTGATTGTTTAAGTCATCAACGACATGTACCGAAGAATGCACGCTACTAAGACCCGCAAAATTGACAGTTAGGGTTGCAACAATATCATTAACCGTACAGGAGTCACTATTACAATCAACATCGTCAATAATCAGAATTCCTGCGCCTTTTTTAATGACCAGGTCATAGGTTCCCTGAGGAATAATGACAGTGGTACTGTGACTTTTCCAGTTGGATTTTTTGATCGACTGGCCCGTTGCTGAATTAGCAATACCATCAGAAATCTTGATGTTGGTGTGGACGCTAGTTAAACCATTGAAATTGACTTGCAGTGTTGATGGGTTTTCAATTGCCGCTGCAGCGGACATAGAAAAAGAAAAGCAAAGAAGGAACAGTAAATAATAGAAAAAATGTAAGTTTTTTATTGGAACAGGTAAGTGCCGCATGGGTGCCCTCCACAGTTGAACCTACTGTAATCAGCCTACCAACACGGATGAGGCGGCTGCAAATTCAGCGGTTTGTCTTCTTTATAATTTTGTCAGTCTGTTTAGCTTGCTGTCCAATAGTAAGATGATAAGCTAGAGTTTGAGTATGGCAGATAATTCTTCTTTGCAAAAAAACTAAATGTGATAGGGATCACAGAATCAATAATTAAAGTAAAGGGCACGACTTTGCTTAGGCATTTAGTATCTATAAATCAATTTTATTCTGCTCAGAAAGGTGTGGAAAGGGGGAGTAAGGCAAGTAACTCAAATGACTATTTTTTATTTACTTTTCTTTTCTGTCATTGATGTATCGCATAACCATGAATTAACCAGTCTTTTTCACATCCGAAACTTGGCAAACCACTGGCTTATTTTCTCCACAACAAACTACGCATAAGAAAAATCTGGCTGGGTGAGTGCCAAGTTATAAACACTTGGAATAGCTCGGTATTTTACTTTCATGCTAGAATTAAATTTTACTCTGACTCTTATTAATCTTATTATTCCTGATTACTATGGGTATCGTAACCTCCCGTGTCAACAGTCACCACTTTAAACAAATAGCTTCAATCAGATATTTTTGAGATGATAGAGTCATCTCAAAAATAGTCCTGAG
>CAZNGU010000361.1:0-3268 GCA_964572325.1 uncultured Methylomarinum sp. | reverse complement strand
AAAGAATGAAGTTTTCAGCAATGCTCTGGTTTAGTACATTATGGTTAATTTTTGTCTACATCCCTGTTTGCCATTGGGTTTGGGGTGGGGGCTGGCTAGCAGAATTAGGTGTTATGGATTTTGCAGGCGGTATAGTTATTCATATTAATGCCGGTGTTGCAGCCTTAGTTACTGCACTCGTTATTGGTAATAGAAAAGGCTTTCCAACAACAGCAATGCCTCCTCATAATATGACCATGGTAGTCACCGGTGCGGGTATGCTATGGGTCGGATGGTTTGGATTTAATGCGGGCAGTGCCTTAACCTCTGACGGGTCAGCAGGCATGGCCATGCTGGTTACTCACATTGGTGCAGCGGCCGGCTCACTGACCTGGATGTTTATAGAGTGGATTAAATTCGGCAAACCCAGTGTTTTAGGCATTGTTACCGGCATGGTGGCGGGACTAGGCACGATTACACCGGCTTCAGGGTTTGTTGGCCCTATCGGTGCATTAGCTATTGGAATTAGTGCAGGCATCTTCTGTTTTTTTGCGACACAATATATTAAACGAGTTTTAAAAATAGATGATTCACTAGATGTTTTTCCTGTACATGGAATTGGCGGAATCACCGGCTCCTTATTAACAGGAGTTTTTGCAGCAAGCAGTATGGGAGGCTTAGGTTTACCTGATGGCGTCTCTATTATCGACCAAGTGAGCGTTCAGGCTTTAGCCGTTATCGTCACAATTGGCTGGTGCGCAATAATCAGCTTTGCACTTTTAAAACTAATTGATCAATGTATCGGCCTACGTGTTACTGAAGAAGAAGAAGTACAAGGTCTAGATATTGTATTACATGAAGAAACTGGGTACCACGACCTTTAGCTTGAATAATTTTTCAAATTGATTCTATAACTTAATACTAGAGATAAGTTCGAACATATTCGAACCCATCTCTAAAGCCACTCTTTGGTCAATTTCATTAAATATATACTTTGCGCAGTCACGGATGCGGAATTTATGGCGAACTGTTTTTTGTCGAGAGCAAGGCGCTGAATCAAGCTACGCAACTGATTCAGCAAAGCTTCCGCTCCTGCTCACGCCCCTTACCTACATCCATGTAGGCAACGCAGCCTATCGGCACCATACGAGGTATAGCTAACAATCTACTCTTCTGATTCCTCAGAAGAATCATCAGACTCTATTTCCTCCACTTCAAGCTCATCTTGCTCTTTAACAGGTTCGGGCTCGGCTTCATTTTCTTCATCTGCTAAGGATGCAATAAATTCAGCAAACCATGATACTTGTTTAATATTGTCCAAATCCGTATCATTTAGAATATCTTGCTCATCAGGTATTAGCCCACAATCCCGGGCTTTTTCTAAAGCTTCCAGACAAGCATCTGCATTGTTTTGTAAAGCATACAAGCAAGCGAGATTGTATGAGGCAGAGCCTTGCTGAATTTTTTCGGCCGCTAAAAACGACTCTTTAGCTTTATTATACAACGCATCATCCGCACCTAATCCCTTAGTCTTTGCTAAGGCCATAAAGGCAACACCACCATCTAAAGAAGCCCCCAAATGACCAGGTTTAACCGCATCACAGAGATTGAATTTTACAATAGCTTCATCAAGGTTTTTTATAGCTGCCTCAGCTGTTTTCTTTTGTGCCTGGTTTAACAGAGCCAGCCCCCAACAATGTAATCCATCGGGGTATTGCGCTCTAGAACTTGAAATAGATGCAAAGTTCTCATAAGCTTCCTGAAATAATGAGTCAGCTTTTTCGCCCTCTTCAATACGTGCAGCAGCAGCTAATTTTTTAGCTTTTTTTAGGCTCCCGCCGCTTAATAAATAATTTAAAACAGACATTTTTTATCCTGTAAGTGTAAATTCTGATGTTAAAAAATCAGAAAAATGTTAATACTCTGATCATTTTACGCCAATTACTTCTTAAAGTTTTAATAATATCTTCGTATGAACTTAGGAATAAGTATTAAAATAAATTCTGTGAGTTTAGTGCAAAATTTTAACATCAAAGAAGTGCTAATGTAGTTAGTGACGCACTGCACCACGCGATGCTCGGTGTTTTTCAAGATGGTTTTTTCCTATTATTTTCAGTTCAATTTTTCTACGCGATCTGGATTTAGTGGGTATCAAACGACTAAGTACAAAAGGCAGGTATACCATCGCACCTTATGATAAATCATGAGACTCCATGTCACAAAATATGTATAGAATGTTACAATACGATACTGCTTAATTCCTTTTTCTTGGCGTAACCAGCTGACTAAAACTCTTGTTCTCGGACTGACTCATTACTATAATAACGCATTGAAACAAAACATAATTTTTATATCTGACTTACATATTTCACTGGAAAAAATAGAAATCACACGGCGTTTTCTTGCATTTTTAGAAACTCAGGCCAGTCAGGTCAGTACTGTTTATATTTTGGGGGACTTATTTGATGCTTGGATTGGCGATGATGACAACACGCCACCGAATAAAAAAATTAAAAAACAACTTAAGCAATTAACTGATTCTGGTACTCAAGTATTTCTTCAGCAAGGTAATAGAGACTTTTTGTTAGGACATCGGTTTTGTTTAGAAACTGGTATTAGTCTACTTGATGATTATGAGGTTATTGACTTAAATGGTGTTAAAACTTTACTGACACATGGTGATTTATTGTGTACTGATGATATTCCCTATCAGGCATTCCGAAAAAAATCGCATAGCAAAGAATGGCAGCAAAATGTGTTGTCAAAACCATTATTGATACGTTTACTTGCAGCTCGCTGGTATCGTTTTCGCAGTCATTTTCATAAACGTAAAAAGTCTCAGGACATTATGGATGTCAATCAACAGACAGTGATTAAGGTGATGAAAAAATACCAATGCTTACGGCTTATTCATGGTCATACCCATCGACCGGCAATACATGATTTTGAAATCGACGGCAAACCGGCTCAGCGCTTTGTACTTGCCGACTGGAAAAAAGAGTCGGCTCAGCTTTTACGCTGGAATCAAGCAGACTATGAAATCGAAACAATTTGAATCAGGCATACAATTAGAGGTTAACTCACTAAAAAACTCATCTCAGCAACCTTCTGTAGTCCTTGCTATTCAAGCCTTTTTGCCGAAATATCTATTCCAAATAAGCAAAGTGAGTTTTTATGAGATTCTAAATGTACTCACAATACCGTAGAAGAGCCACAAACTGCACAAAAATACATATTTATTTTCTAGGGACGCTAGTTTAAAACTATGCACTTTCAGTGCAAGGCTTTA
>CAZNGU010000360.1:0-3275 GCA_964572325.1 uncultured Methylomarinum sp. | reverse complement strand
TGGGCATTGGGTGAAGAGCCAAGCAAGGAACACATGCAGGAAAGCGCGTTTTCTTATCTGGAAAAATTAGGACTAAATAAGCATCAATATTATGTTGTTTCTCACAATGATACAAAGCATAAACACGCGCATATTGTGGCTAATCTGGTGAATCCAGAAACAGGCAAGAAAAATGATTTAAGTTTTAGTCATGAAAAGTCGCAAAGCTGGGCTTTAAAATATGAAAAATCACACGGTTTGCACTGCCATAAACGCGCAGAAAATGCGAAGCGTCGCGAAGCTGGAGAGCATGTTAAATATCAAGATACAAAACAGGATTACAGCGCGAAAGTTACAGCGGCTTTTCAAGCGTCTGATAATGGGCAAAGCTTCATTAACGCTTTGCGTGAAAACGGCCTTGAGCTTGCGAAAGCGAGAAGAGGAAAGGCGTTTGTTATTGTCGATAAGTCGGGCGATATTCAGAAATTATCAAGGCAACTGGATATTGAGCAGCGCGGCAAACTCAAAACACAGTCTATAGAAAAAAAGTTTTCCGATTTAGACAGGGAAAAAATAAAAGACGGGGAAGTTTTAGCGCGGGAATTGCGAGAAAAACAAGCACAATTCGAGCGCAAAGACAGGGCAGAAATTCAAGAAAAAACCAAGCTGGACGCTTTATTTGAGAGCAAGGCACGAGTACAGGAGAAACCAGCCGATGCAAGCGCGGAAATATGGGACAGAGAACAAGAGGAACGAGACTGGCAAGAGGGCATAATTGATGCCGCCATCGAGAAGGAAAAGGCTAAGATTGACCAGGAAAGGAAGGAATATAAAAAGCCCCAGGAAGAGCTAGAAAAACCGCCAATTTCTGCGCGTCAGAGCCTCGATAATCAATATAAATCCTATGCGGAAGAACTGGACGAAGTGAGAGCGCAGGAGGCCAAGGAAGAGGCCGAAAAAAAGCGCATTGATAGAGAGAAACAGCGTATTGATAGACTTGTAGGCAAGCATAATGCAGCGATTGAAGCGCGGCGAGAATATGCCAATGAGCAAGCGGCAAAATTAGAGCCTAAGCCGCTTGATATATCAAAGACGATAAAGCCAGAATTTGAGAAGGTCAGCCCCTCAAATGATAATGAAGAGCAGGAGCAAAAACACGATAAAGGGCAGGATTACGGCGGTTTCTCGCGGTAATCGAAACGTGACGTTTTGTTAATGTTTTAGGCTATTCTCTAAATAAATCAGTTTGCGGATTTTTTGAAAAATCAAAGCGTAAAGCGGTTACTTTTCGGCTGGTTTTAATCGCTTCCCATTCAATGAGCCACCCGTCTTTTTCTGTTAATTCTTTGATAGCTGGCTCGATGATACGCCTTTTAATATTATTGAAATTTTCTTTTTGTTTTTCGGTAGCTCCCATGCTTTCGCAGAAATCCTCTAAGGTTATTTTAAGATAGCCCACATTATTATTTTTAAAGCGGGTTAATAGCTCTAGTAATTTCCATGCATATATGCTTCTAAGGGCTGAAACCTGCTTGAGCTGGTAGCTGGTAAAGTGTTTTTGCAATGATACGAGGTGCAATAATATTTTAGGATTCCACCATATTTCAATATAGCCTTTTTCATCATGATATTTTATTTGTGAAACCCAGTTAGTTTTCACTCTTACTTGTTTTAATTCTTTTCCCTTCCGCTTTTCTGCGGGTTCGTAAAAAGTAACATGGCGTTTAATAATGTTATCAGCGCCCGCCTTTAACTGGTCGTATGCAGTGTTCATGCTTAATTCAAAGCATTCCGCATATTCTTTAGCCGTTATTTTTGTAGGCGGGTATTCGTCAAGTTTTAAGCGGCTTGTAAATTTCACACTGTCAATTTTTGCCATTGTGCAAGCCATTATTCTTTTTTCTGATAGCGGTAAGCCGTGAGCCGCCCTTGTCATGGCATTACTCATGCTGACCCAATAACTAGATAATTCTTTGCTGTCTGGTTCAGCGTAGCCTTTTATTTTAAATTCTGTAATGTTTTTCATCTTAAACCCCTTTCAAAACTTAACCCGAACATTGACGCATTTAGTTAAATGCGTCAATAGTTTTTTTAAAGCATTTAACCCGAACATTGACGCAGTTAACCCGAAAAAAGACGCAGTTAACCCGAAAAAAGACGCAGTTAACCCGAAAAAAGACGCATTTAGGGTCTGTAAGACATTGATTTTAAATGCGTTTTTTTTACTTAAAAACAAGAAAAAACAAGAAAAAACTTTTCAGGCTAGATTTTGCCCCTGTGGAAAAGTGGATAACTTAAAATTCAGTTTCCAAACGAAAAACACATTTTCTTTAAAATCAAAAAACCAGAAATTGAGAAAAAATGGAAATTCAGACCTAAAAGAATTTTTAACATCGAGGAAAACATAAAAGCTTTGATGATAATTACCTATTCTTTGCCCAAATTTAGCCCCGTGGGTGCTTTAAGTTTCTTTTTGTTTGCAATGAGGTGCTATTTTCAACAATTGCGCTCTAGGGGCAAATATGGGGAAAATTGACAGATTGAAAAAATCCATATAGAAATATGGGAAACAGGCAGGGAGGCCAAATCATGCGGATGTATTCAGAAACTAAGGGCGAAATAGTCATTAAAACTAAATTTGGATTAGTGACCGCTTGCCCTGAAAATTTCAGCATCAAGCCCGAAGATATGGCAGACAATCAAAAGTTTTTAGACTGGATAGGCGCAGAAAGCGGCGTTTTTTGCCTTGTTCCAGATGAATTAGACATTCCATTTTAGAGAAAGAAAATATCATGAAAAATGAAATCCCTTTAAACCCTGATTTATCAGAAGATTTTTTTTATATTGCTATGGGCAACCGTCCAAAAGAAGAAGTTAAAGAATGGTTTGATAAGCCTTTTATTACGTCTGTTTACAATGGAAACAATAAAGAAATTTTAAAATACAATGTTTATTGTTTAGATGATGGCTTAAAAGATAGTCCGACTTGTCACGCTGATTTTGTTAGCTTTGAAGAAGCGGAAAAAACAGCCCATGAAATACTAGAAAATATAGGATAATTTAAAAATCAAAAGCGGCTGAATAGGGAACGATAGATAAAAATTGTTTCTATCTACATTCACCGCGCTTTAAAAGGGCGTTTATGCGCTCTGCGCGTGCCTTAGCACTTTGACAAAAGCCTTTTTATTAAAATCTAGGCCGTTTTTTTGTCCTCTGGCGGCGTTTGTGCTTTTTCCTGTCCATTTCCAACAAGCCAAGATTTAAACCGCCCCACAGCCCCCCTGTTTTGGATAGGG
>CAZNGU010000359.1:0-3313 GCA_964572325.1 uncultured Methylomarinum sp. | reverse complement strand
GGCAAATACTCGCTGTTGCTGATAAAAAATAACAAAGGCAATTATTATTGCCAGAACATTCTGAAATAATTGAAAAAGAAACCAGTCCACAATGATTTCGAAGGATCGTGAAAAACGGTTGGCCTGCTTGATTAAACTGCCAGAAAAACTATTTTCAAAAAAGATATATTTTTGCTTTTTAAGTACCGCAAAACAACGCTTTTCCAGTAAGTTAACGCCTCCGGCATCAACAGGGATAATGCCTACCTCAAGCACTCGCCATGACAACCAGACGCCGGCATAAAACAAAGCCACCATTTTTAACTCATCCAGCATATATTGCAGAGTTTGATCTGAATAGGGTTTAGCTAATCCATTAGCAATATTTTTATACAGGACAGGGATGTAAAAATCCATTACGGTTGCAGTAGCCAATCCGACGACGGCTAAAAGAAAATAGCCTTTCTTTTGCCAGATAACACGCGCATATTCTCTAAAAATAATATCCATTATTTGATTTCTGTGTGATTTAATGTACTGCTGTTGATATTAGAACACCTCTATTAATTCATCACCATGACAAACCATGAAAATTGGCAACAAATCTGCAAGCAAATTGAGCAGGCTACACAACACGAATTTTCAATAATAAGCACTCGCCCCGTTTCAGGTGGCTGCATTAATTCAGCCCACATCATACAGAGTGATAATAAAAGTTACTTTGTAAAGCTGAACCGGCTAGATTTATTTTCCATGTTTAAGGCCGAGTTCCTGGGGCTTGAAGCGCTGGCACAATCAAATACTGTAACTGTACCGCAGCCCATTCTATACGGCGTAACAGACAGCAACTCTTTTATTGTTCTGGAAAAACTGTCCTTCTCGGTAGGACGCAGCCCATCAGAACAGAAAATGGGGGCACAATTGGCACAATTACATAAAATAAAACAAGCGTTTTTTGGTTGGCACCTTAATAATACGATAGGTTCAACTCCACAAATTAATGACGCATCACAAGATTGGGTAAGTTTTTGGGCTGAACAACGTCTGGGTTTTCAATTATCCTTGGCAAGGAAAAATGCTTATGCTGGCAGGCTTATCCAGTCAGGAAATAAATTAGCAAAATCACTAGCTGTTTTCTTTAAAGACTACAGTCCTCATCCTTCACTATTACATGGTGATTTATGGTCAGGTAATGCCGCTGTTACAGAGACTAGCCAGCCGGTTATTTTTGATCCCGCCTGTTATTATGGAGACAGAGAGGCCGATATTGCCATGACTGAATTATTTGGCGGATTTAGCAGCAATTTTTATGCTGCATATGAGGAAGTCTATCCTTTACATTCAAATTATTCTACTCGCAAGACGCTTTATAATTTATACCATATTCTGAATCATCTTAATTTGTTTGGTGAGGGATATTTGCAGCAAGCACAAAACATGATCGATTATTTACTTTCGGAAATATCTTAATGCGTATTATTCTCGCCTATATGACTGTTATTATTTTATGGGCAACCACTCCGTTGGCTATTAAATGGAGTGGACAAGGGCCGGGCTTTGTTTTTGGTGCAGCCTCACGGATGAGCTTAGGTACATTATGCATGCTTTTGCTATTAATTATTCGCTGGAAAAAACTGCCAGTTCATCGTAAAGCCCGACAAACTTATTATGTTGTTGCTATTCAAATGTACGCCGCTTTAATGTCTGTCTATTGGGGTGCACAATATGTACCCTCTGGCTGGATTTCTGTCATCTTTGGCTTGTCCCCTTTTTTAACCGCTATTTTTGCCGCTCTCTGGTTAAAAGGAGGTCAGTTTACTCTGTCAAAATTAGTTTCTTATTTTTTAGGTATAGGCGGCTTAGCAATGATGTTTAGCTCTGCTTTACAACTGAATATCCAGGCTGTTTATGGCATCATCAGCATTTTGGCTGCTGTCAGTTTACAGACAGGCTGCGCTGTATGGGTACAGCGCATCCAGGCAAAACTAGCTGCGATTGATCAAGTAACGGGGGGCTTATTAGTGGCGCTACCGTTTTATTTATTAAGCTGGTTAATCATGAATGATGCGCAGTGGCCTGAACAACTGGACATTATTAACATTGCATCTATTGTCTATTTAGGTCTAGTCGCTACCACCCTCGGTTTTGTACTCTATTACTATTTATTGATTCATTTAAAGGCGACGACTGTGGCTTTAATTCCAATGATTTCCCCTGTGCTGGCTTTATACCTGGGTCACACAGTTAATAATGAACCCTTTACCTTAAAAATTGCACTGGGCACTGCATTAATACTTTCAGCATTGATAATGCATGAATTTTTTGACCGGTTTATGCAAAGAATGACGAGAGTGAAGTATTAAATGATTGATATTCAGGTTCTTTAGCCAGCGAAAAGGCTGGAATATTTTATTTTTTTAAAAATAATTACGGTTGATGATAATACATCAGGTAAAATCTCTTCAATGGCTTCAGATAATTGAGTCATTGGTTTTTTTAAAAAACTTAAAGAAGAAGGGTTTAAATAATGAAAAAGTATAAATGTAAGATTTGCGGGCATATTTATGATGAAGAAAAAGGCGATGCAAGAAGTGGTGTTGCGCCTGGAACTTCCTGGGCGGACTTGCCTGATGACTGGGAATGTCCAAAATGTGGCGCCCAAAAAATCATGTTTACTGAAATAAAATAATTTTCGTTTTTATCAAGATCCTGTTTAAGACTGATTAAAGCTCTGTCTTTGTGTGGGTACAGAGCTCACAGTTTACAAGGAATAAATGTAAATTTCGAGCATGCCCAAAGCACAAAGACAATAACATAATAAATCTTAACAGTTTCTAAGCCAAGGAAGGCATTTTAGCAATTAACTCACCTAATTTAACGCTTTTACCTGCTTTAAAGTCGGCATCCCATTCAACTTTATCCTTAGCGAACAGGACAATAATAGTTGAACCCATATTAAAGCGTCCCATTTCTTCTCCTTTCTCTATCACAGGTGCATTGTCCTGATACTGCCAGCTTCGGACTGTTTTAATGGTAGGTGGTGTGACTACGCCATGCCAGGTGGTTTCTATGCTAGAGACAAAAATCGCACCGACCAGAATTAATGCCATGGAGCCTATTCCTGTATCAAATAAACAGGCGACACGCTCATTTCTGGCAAAAAGACCGGGTACTGAATTTGTTGTTGCTGTGTTTACACTGAATAGTCTGCCAGGAATATGTACCATTTCGGTTAGTGTTCCTTTAATTGGCATGTGTAGGCGGTGGTAATCCTTCGGGGAAAGATAAATAGTGGTGAAACTACCATTTTCAAACGCAGCTGCTCTTTGTTTAT
>CAZNGU010000358.1:0-3322 GCA_964572325.1 uncultured Methylomarinum sp. | reverse complement strand
CAGAATTACAACATCAATTTATAGAATGGGGTTATGTAACTCAAAATAGCCTAACGAACAAGGATACTGTCTCGCGAAAGGCCTTAACTGCGAAGGCAAGGTAAAAGTAGTCATAAAATAATCGGCAAGCACCTGTCTTTGAACTTGTTGCTCGATTCACTGCTGGCTTTTATGATGCTGACAATACAGACAGTTGCGATGTCCGCAGGAATGCGGCACAAAGGTTTGATGGTCACAGTCTGCTATTGCATACATCTGGGCAACTTATGAAGATTTGCTGGGAGAGGGAGCTCCTGCGTCACGTGACGCAGAGCGTCACAAACTGCATTCCCACGCGGAGCGTGGGAACGAGGCCAAACTAAAAACTTAGGATAGTTTTTTTATACTAATAAATTTGTTTTCAGCCGTTAATTCCATTTCGAAATATCCATTAATCCCTTCTTTATTCAGGAATGATTGAATATTCCTGGCGGGAAAAGCAATTCTGCGACCATCGTCAGCAAGGACCGATACATTTTTAGCAGTACCTTGATAGACTTGGAGATATTGCTGGTAATCCAGGTTTAAGTTAAAACAAATGATCTGAGACTTATTCATATAATGCGAAACAGAAATACATTGCTAGTGCTGTACTAGTTCCCACGGTCTCCGTGGGAATTCATAATAAGGACGCTCCTGCGTCCTGTGACGCAGAGCGTCATAAACTGCGTTTCCACGCGGAGCGTGGGAACGAGACCAAAAATAATTAACGCTGATTTTGTAATGCAGCTATACGTTCTTCCAAAGGTGGGTGGCTCATGAATAATTTTTTTACACCCCCACCATTAATCCCAAAAGCAGCCAGTTGTCCGGGTAATTCTTCAGGATCATGTGCGCGTTGCAAGGCTCTTAAAGCGCCTATCATTTTTTCTTTACCGGCCAGTCTGGCACCACCTGCATCTGCATGAAACTCTCTGTAACGAGAAAACCACATAACCAGCATAGAGGCCAGGAATGAAAGGGCAATTTGTGCAATTATCTGGGTAATAAAATAGCCCATGCCATGCCCTTGTTCATTTTTTAATATGACTCTATCTACAAAATGGCCAATAATTGAAGCGAAAAAATAGACAAAAGTATTGACCACACCTTGCATTAAAGCCATAGTGATCATATCACCATTTGCCACATGGCTTATTTCATGGCCTACCACGGCTTCAACTTCATCGGCAGACATGGCTTGTAATAGCCCAGTACTTACCGCTACCAGGGCATTGTTTTTATTCATCCCTGTCGCAAATGCATTGGGTGTAGCCGTTGGGAAAATACCCACTTCAGGCATGCCGATACCGGCCTCTTTTGCCTGCTTTGCAACTAAAGTTAAAAGCCATTGCTCGGTTTGGTTTTGTGGGTTTTCAATGACTTGAACACCCATCGCTCTTTTTGCAGACCATTTTGAAATGGCCAGTGAAATTAATGAACCTGAAGCGCCTATAATGGCAGACATCAGCAATAATGCATTCAAGTTAAGGTCTACGCCGTTGGCAGCCAGGGTACTGCTGATACCCAATAAACTAAAAACCAGGCCGATAACAATCATGATTGCCACGTTGGTGGCTAAAAAAAGTAAAATTCGCATCATTTTAAGAAACCCTTTTTTGGTGATGAGAGAAATTCGCAACACTAATTGTGCGAAGTATAATGAAAATATGGGTGGTAAAATTTTAAATTCAATAGCTTGTGCTGTTAAAATAATCGCAAGTTTAGAAAAAGAGGCGGCGGAATGTATTTTTTAAAATTACTTAGTGTTTATTTACTGGTTTTGAATAGTTGTTATGCCATGCAAAAACAATATCAAGAAGTGTTAGAAAAATTACAGATCCCCGATGGTTTTTCAATTTCTATCTATGCTGATAATTTACCCAATGCACGGACTTTAACATTAAGTGGTAAAGGTATCATTTATGTGGGAACACGACAACAAGGGAGTGTTTATGCGATTGTAGATGAGGATGGCGATGGCTATGCAGAAAAAAAATATGTGATTGCAAAAGATCTTTATATGCCCAATGGCGTAGCCTATAAAGACGGCGATTTATATGTTGCTGAAACTAATAGAATTATTCGCTTTAATAATGTAGATGAACATTTAAGCAATCCACCCAAAGCGCAAGTTGTTTATGACAAACTGCCTTCTGACAAGCATCATGGCTGGAAATACCTGGCTTTTGGCAAAGATAATCGCTTGTATACCATGGTCGGCGCACCTTGTAATATTTGTTTGCCCGAGAAAGCTATTTATTCTTCATTGCTAAGAATGAATACTGATGGCAGTGGTTTTGAGATTTTGGCCAGAGGCATTCGTAACTCTGTTGGGTTTGACTGGCATCCCATAAGCAAACAATTGTTTTTTACCGAGAATGGCCGTGATTATTTAGGTGATGACTCACCCCCTGATGAATTAAATAAATGGATACAAAAAGGTCAGCATTTTGGTTATCCTTTTTGTCATGGAGGCACTATTGCAGACCCTGAATTAGCAGGGGATAAAAATTGTACCGACTTCACAGCGCCAGAATGGAAATTTAAAGCACATTTAGCGCCCTTAGGCATGCGTTTTTATACAGGGAATCAGTTTCCCAAATACTATAAAAATCAATTGTTTGTGGCTCAACATGGTTCATGGAATCGGAGCAAGCCGCACGGCTATCGCATTGCTTTAATTGAATTTAAAAATAATAAACCCGTAGCAGAAAAAGTGTTTATTAGTGGCTGGTTGACAAAGAATGATGAGGTTTTGGGCAGGCCTACAGATATTTTGCAAATGCCGGATGGTAGCTTATTAATAGCCGATGATAAATTGGGTGTTATTTATCGTGTGGTTTATAACAATAGTGTCAAATGATTAAAGAATTTAAAGTTAATAAAAGGGAAGTCGCTTATAAAGGTTTTTTTCGTTTAGAAAAATATCAGCTCCAGCATACACTTTATAAAGGCGGATGGAGTAATGAAATTACCCGTGAATTGTTTATGCGGGGTAATTGTGTTGCCGTCATCCTTTATGACCCTGTTAGGGATGAAGTGGTTTTAATTGAACAATTCCGTGCTGGTGCCGTATTAAGGCCTGAACAAGCCTGGCTACTGGAAATTGTAGCCGGTGCTATTGAGCCGGGCGAAACGGCTGAGCAAGTGGCCTACAGAGAATCAGTAGAAGAAGCCGGTTGTGAAATTGAAGAAATAATGCTGATTAAAGAATTTTATACTACCCCTGGCGGTTCATCTGAAAGAATCAGTTTGTTTTGTGCTAAGGTCGATACCAGCGATGTCGGCGGGGTTCATGGAC
>CAZNGU010000357.1:0-3327 GCA_964572325.1 uncultured Methylomarinum sp. | reverse complement strand
TGTGCGCGCCATGTTCTAAGGAATCTTTCTGGTTTCTAAATGGCTTGCCTCCACATAGCAACACCAGTTTAATATTGGGGATAGAACGAGCGAGCTTGCGTAGCTCTTTGCCCACTTGGTCAGCCAGCTCCCTTGTTGGACATAATACCAATGCCTGTGCACCAAAAAAACGTGGATTAATCTGTTCTAACAAGCCAATCCCAAAGGTCGCAGTTTTACCACTTCCCGTTTTTGCTCTGGCTATCAGGTCTTTTCCTTGCAGCACATGAGGTAAACCTTGTGCCTGAATAGCTGTCATTTTTTTATAGCCGAGTGAATCCAGGTTAGCAATTTGCGCTTTGGAAATAGGAAGAGTAGAAAAACTGTCACTGGCCATATTTATTGATTCCTTAGTTAAAGTCTGTAGATCATAACAGAGACAAGGCACTGTAGTAGTTAGAACCCAGCATTAACTTAATTAAATTGTAACTATTCAGTATTTTATAGGATCGTAATGTAGGAGCATCCGCCCTCGGCGCGATTAAAACCATGCTCTTTGCTCTAAAACTACCGATTATCAATCGCGCCGAGGGCGGACGCTCCTTGTGCCTTTCAAACCCCGCACTTTATCGATCAAAGACGCAGAGTAATTGCATTAAATAAAATAGGTGCTGAGGAACGAATTACAACATGGATAGTGTGTAGTGGAGCAACGCATTGAGCAATTGCCGTGGCACTAATTATTCCCTGTTCATATCAAGCTTCCAGCTTAAGTCCAACAAAGTATTCATTTATCTTGGGCATGTTATACACTGATAATCCTGTTTTTTCTTCAATGCTTTGAATGACCTCTAATAGTCGTTCGGGTACATCTGTCGCAATTACAAACCACATATTTAACTCATGATTGCGTGCGTAATTATGTGCAACTTCTGGAAAGGCATTAATAATATCGGCAATATGTTCAAAGTGTTCTTTGGGTACTTTAATAGCCGCCAAAGTCAATGCGCCCCCCATTTTTTCAGCATGATACATCGGGCCAAAACGCGATAATATGCCTTTTTCCAATAACGATTTAATCCGCTCTATTAAATCAGTTTCAGTCAAACCTAACTGTTTTGCCACCACTTGATAAGGTGAGTCACAGACTGGAAAGCCATTTTGCAGGGAATTAATGATTTTTTTATCTATCTCATCCATCTGCCCAGACTTTTTCCTGTTTTGCACTTACTTGATAAAGCGCACCACGCTGCTTAAAACATTTTCGGCTAAATAATATTTCGCGATTAAACTGTGCTAGTCCACACGATTCAATCAAATATTCCAACTGCTGTAGAACTTTTTCTCTATTTTTTCCATGAATCATGCAATAAAGATTATACGGCCATTTTTCACCATGCCGTGGACGCTGATAACACAGATTCACAAATCCAAATTGACTGATATGTCCTCCGATTTGATCTGCTAAATGATTCGGCACATCAAAAACCACCATCGCATTTGCTTTATAGCCCATACGTCGATGATTAACAACAACACCCAGACGTTTAACTAGCCTTTGCTGTTTAAGCCGGGTTAAACGTAAAATGACCTCATCTTCACTAAGATTAAGCTGCTGTCCAATTAAAGCATAGGGTCTTGAAACCACAGGCAATCCCTGCTGAAAAATTTCTATCAATTGGCTATCAATATCATCAATCATCAAAGTCAATCTCAAAACCTAAATTGATAAAATAATCAGCCAATAAGGGTAATTGCATGGCTTTAAAACCTGTTTCTAGCTCTATGGATTCTATAACCGTTTGTAAATGCATATCATCCTTTGAAATCAATACAAACCACAGGTTAAAAATATTTTCTCTTTCATAATTATGATTTACTTCAGGGTATAGACTGACAATCTCGGCAATGCTCTGTAACTTCTCATCGGGAACAGCCATTGCAACTAATGTACTTACACCAATGTTGTTAGGCGCAATGACCAGGCCAATCCGACTGATAAACTGCTGTTGATTTAATTCATCGAAAGCCGCTAAAACAGCCTCTTCAGTAACACCTAATGACATCGCAATATCTTGATAAGGTGTAGCAGATAAAGGAAATTCCTGCTGATAGTCATTTAGTAATTGCTTATGTAATGAAGTCAGCATCACAGTCCAATTTTATGTGCGCGTGAGCTAAAGAATATACCACTGGGTTTATCAGCTGATAATCGTTGTTTTTCACTAAAACTGTCTGTGTCATAAATAATTAACTGATTATCATCACGTACCGAAACCCAGACTTCTTCGCCACGCGGGGTAAATTCCATATGTAAAACAGCTTTGCCTGGCGTTAAATGTTTTACGATAGATAAATTTTTAGCATCAATAATTTGTAACTGCTGATTATCAGGAAATGCAAAATTCACCCATATTTGTCTGCCATCAGGACGAGCCATCACAAACACCGGCTGCCCCGCAACAGGAATTCGTTTTACCAGTTTCCATTGTTTTTTATCTATAACCAGAACTTCATGCTGACCTATGGCAGGTATAAACATTAAATCTCCGGCAATTGCCCAACCTTCCAGGTGCGGCATTTTGTATACTGGCAATTTTTCATCTTCCTTACCATACTCAGATAATACCCGTTTAACACCCGCTTCTGGATTCCACAAATCCAGCAAAGCCAAACCCGGCTCACCAAATAAACCCGCAATATAATAGCGACCATCCGGTGTTAGTAGAGCATCATAGGGTTGTTTACCTATGTCTTTAAACTTTTGAATAACGGGATTTGCAGGATCGTTAATATCCACCAGCCAGATTTCACCCGCATCAAATAAACTAAATACAAACTTTTGCCCTGGCGCATCGACTAGCCCCACGACTTTAGAGAGCTTATTGTCTCCATATACAGCAGGAATATCCGCAACTAATTGCAAAGATTCAGTAGAGAAAATCTTAATGCCACCAGGTGAGTAATTTGAAACGGCAATGAAGCGTCCATTCTGTGAAATTGCGCCACCAATACTATTGCCTGCCTGAACAATCCGTTTGGCAACTTTGTCCTGCAATAAATCAATTTTGCTTAAGCCACCATCTCTGCCAAAAACAAAGGCATACCGTTGATCCCGAGAAAACACCACGGATGCATGAGACAAATCCCCCAACGCACTTATTTTTGCTAATTTAGTTCGCTGCGTCGTGTTAATAATTAATGCGCTACCTTCTGCGCGCTCTATAACGATACCTAAATCACCGGTTGCCCGGAGTTCGGCATGGGTGTTGAATGAAACCAACAAAATTAAAAAAATAGTCTGGAGTTTGAGCATATTTGAGGAAGGGTATGAAAAACCTATTCAGG
>CAZNGU010000356.1:0-3329 GCA_964572325.1 uncultured Methylomarinum sp. | reverse complement strand
TCTTTAAGTATTTCAAGCGTCAAAAGTAGCATCATCGTTTAAGCTATGCTTAATTATTGAAGCATAGCATCATGAAAGATAACAAAACGCTCCGTTTTTAACGGGGCGTTTTGTGCGAGTGGACAGTCAAAAATATGCAAAAAAAAAAATGCCTGGTTATTACCACAAGGTATTGAAGAAGTTTTACCTAAAGAAGCTAGACAGCTAGAAGCATTGCGCAGACAATTGCTTGATGTATTTTCCTGTTGGGGATACGAACTGGTAATCCCGCCTTTTGTTGACTTTATGGAGTCTCTATTAGTTGGCTCAGGTCATGATCTTGATCTGCAAACCTTTAAAGTAACAGACCAGATTTCTGGTGAAATGTTAGGTATTCGTGCAGATATGACACCGCAAGTGGCACGGATAGATTCTCATAATCTAAAATATAAAAGGCCTACTCGACTGTGTTATGTTGGCACCACATTAAGGACATTGAGTAATACATTAGAGAATACCCGAAGCCCCATGCAGATTGGAGCAGAAATATATGGCCATTTGGGTATAGAAAGCGATTACGAAGTCATCAAATTAATGTTGGAAATGCTGGCTGTCACAGGATTACAAAATATCCATCTGGATCTGGGGCATGTTGGTATTTATCGAGCACTCGCTGAACAGGCTAATTTATCGCCGCAACAAGAAACTGAATTATTTGAAGTATTACAGCGTAAAGCCAGAGCCGAACTGAGTGATTTGCTAAATAGTTTTGATATTGATGAAAAATCCAGATCGCTATTTATCATATTATCAAGCCTAAATGGTGGGTCGGATACATTAGTAAAAGCAAAACAGCTACTGGCAAACAGTAGCCAACAAGTAACAAACGCTTTAGATGAATTGCAGGCTGTTGCAGATTTATTAATAATAAATTTTCCAACATTACCTATTAGCTTTGATTTATCAGAATTACGCGGATATAACTATCACACAGGTATTGTTTTTGCCGCCTTCATTCCCGAAGTAGGTAGAGAAATAGCGCGTGGTGGAAGATACGATAATATCGGTGAATTTTTTGGTAGAGCGCGTCCAGCTACTGGTTTTAGTGCTGATTTACGTTTATTGTCCTCTCTCACTCAATCAACAAATGATAAAGCCGAACTAATTTACGCGCCTCATAGCAATGACCCTGATCTTACTGAAATGGTAAGAGACTTAAGGGCAAAAGGGGTTGCAGTCGTACAACAATTACCTGGACATCAACAAGAGCTTAATGAATTAGACTGTACTGGTATATTAGAAAAAGAAAATCAAGAATGGATTATAAAATCCATCGCTTAATATAGAGGTCATCATGGGTAAAAATGTTGTAGTCATCGGCACACAGTGGGGCGATGAAGGAAAAGGAAAATTAGTCGATTTGTTGACAGATCAGGCTGATGCAGTGGTACGCTTTCAGGGGGGACATAATGCCGGACACACGCTGGTTATTAATGGCAAAACCACCATTCTACATTTAATTCCATCAGGAATATTAAGAGAAAATGTACAATGCATCATAGGTAATGGTGTTGTACTATCTTTAGAAGCCTTGCTTGAAGAAATTGAAACCCTCGAAAATGCCGGAATTACAGTGCGAAATCGCTTGAGAATTAGTGAAGCCAGCTCTTTGATATTACCCATTCATATTGCCATTGACCAGGCCAGAGAAATAGCCAGAGGCAAAAAGGCTATCGGCACAACAGGCCGGGGCATTGGCCCAGCATACGAAGACAAAGTAGCCAGACGAGGATTACGCGCAGGGGATTTATTAAATACCGAGCAGTTTTCAAGCCGTTTGAAAGACTTACTTGAATACCATAATTTTATGCTGGCTAATTATTACCATGCAGAAACACTGGATTATCAAGAAATGCTCGACAGCACACTGGCTTTGGCTGAACAAGTGAAACCTATGCTGACAGATACGGGTGAAGAATTGCAAGCTTATCAACAAGCAGGTAAAAATATATTATTTGAGGGCGCTCAAGGTGCCTTGCTGGATATTGATCATGGTACTTATCCTTACGTAACATCTTCCAATACCACCGCAGGTGGCGCAGCTACCGGGACAGGTATAGGGCCATTAGACCTTGATTATATCCTGGGTATTACCAAAGCCTATTCAACCCGGGTTGGTAATGGTCCTTTTCCTACTGAACTCGATGACAAATACGGAGAACACCTTGGAGAAAAAGGACATGAATTTGGCGCAACCACGGGGCGAAAACGCAGAACAGGCTGGTTTGATGCCGTCTCAATGCGCAAATCTGCACAAATGAATAGCCTAAGCGGAATATGCCTAACAAAATTGGATGTGCTTGATGGACTGGATAAAATTGGTATTTGTACAAGCTATAAAATTAACGGTGTGTTAACTAACACAGCGCCTTTAGGTGCGGATAAATACCAAGCCTGTGAAGCGCTTATTGAAGAAATGCCTGGCTGGACTGAAACCACAGCAGGTATTACTGACATTAAGCAATTGCCCGCTAATGCAAAAGCCTATATTGAACGTATAGAACAACTCATTGGGGTTAAAATTGTTATCTTGTCAACTGGACCAGACCGAAATGAAACCATCATGATTGAAAACCCATTCTTAATAGCAAATAATTAGAAACTGTTCAAGGTTGCTTACAGACATTGCCAATATCTATCAACAAAGAGAAAAAACAGAATCTTGTACTGTAAATAAATATTGCAAGCATCATCTTTAAGGGGGTAATTGGCTAAAAGAATATTGCGAATTACCTTATTAAGCCCTCATTCCTTAAAACCAGTACAGCTCTTTACAGACCATGCTTACCATTATTCAACGCGTTAGTCAGGCCGATGTAGTTGTCAATCTCAAAACTATTGGAAAAATTGATAAAGGCATTATGGCACTGATCGCCATCGAAAAAGACGACACGGAGAAACAGGCAAAGCGTTTATTAGAGCGTATTCTTAATTATCGTATTTTTACCGACGACAACGATAAAATGAATTTAAGTCTACTGGATATTCATGGTGGATTACTCATCATCCCTCAATTTACTTTAGCGGCAAATACTCAAAGTGGAAATCGCCCAAGCTTTTCCTGCGCAGCAACAGCAGAACAGGGATTACGTTTGTTTACTTATTTTTCTGAACAGGTAAGGCAAAGTTACCCCGCTTCTGAATTTGGTCAATTTGGAGCAGATATGCAAGTATCATTAATCAATGATGGCCCTGTAACGTTTACATTAAAAACTTAAAATGAACTATTCTACTTTTTTAGGAACGAGAATTTAATAATATACGAAAGTTTGACGCAGGATTTTGGTTTC
>CAZNGU010000355.1:0-3335 GCA_964572325.1 uncultured Methylomarinum sp. | reverse complement strand
ATTTCCAGACCGAGGTAATTTCGTTCAGGATTCTTTTCACCTGCATTAACCAGACTAACAAAGGAGTTATTAAAAATACCAGGAAATGATTTGAGTGACTCAGAAAAAGTTTTACCTTCTTTGATTTCACTGACTTGAACTCCAATAACTTCACTTAAATAGCTAGGGGACAAACTTTCCTGCAAATCACTCAAGGCATCAATAATGGGAATTCCTGAATGGATCATTTGTTGTAGATAAAAACAATAGTTAATTATATCTCTACGGTTAACGCTCTTGTTTTGTAAAAAACCAAATATCGGTGTGTATTCTTTACAGGTGATGATTTCCAATTTTAATTTGGCAAGCAAAGTCGTTAATTCACGCTCTGAATTACAAGTGTGCGTGCCTACTGTTATTTTTCCATCCTGATTAATTGCTCGGTAGCGAAATTGTGCCATAGCAATACTTAAAGCCTTTGAGTAAGGTCAACAATACGGGACAATTCTTCGATGCTAGTTGTCCCGTCTATGACCTTGACTACACCTTCATCAGCCAGACTTTTAAAGCCATTCTGTTTTGCCCGTTGTTCAATTTCTTGAGCGGTTGCTGATTTAGCGATACAGTTATCCAGATCAGTATCTATGCGCAATACTTCTAAAATCGCATGACGGCCTTTATAGCCTGTCTGATAGCATTTTTCACAACCTACCGCCTTGTAAATATGTGTTTGTTGATCTGTCATCCCTAAGACTTTTCTTTCAATATCTTCTGGCTCATAGGCTTGTTTGCAAGCATCACATAATTTACGAATTAAACGCTGCGCAACAATGCCAATAATATTACCAGTCATAATGCTATTTTTAACACCAATATCCTGCAATCGAGGGAAAGAAGCGACGGCAGAATTAGTATGCAAGGTAGTAAATACTTTGTGCCCTGTCATTGCAGCCCTAAAAGCCATCGTTGCCGTTTCGCCATCCCTGACTTCACCGACTAAAATAATATCTGGGTCTTGACGCATTAATGAGCGGATACCACTGGCAAAATCCATTTTAAGCGCGGAGTTGATTGAGCTTTGCCTGACCATCGGCAGTGGATATTCCACCGGATCTTCCAGCGTCATGATATTAACCGAAACATCATTTAAGTGATTGAGCATGGAATAAAGTGTAGTAGTTTTACCACTCCCTGTAGGCCCTGTAATAATGATTATTCCTTCAGGTCTCGCCATCATTAACTGCACCTGGGTCATGGCATGGTCACTCAGTTGTAATTGCTCTATGGGCACAATACCTTTTTTACGATCTAAAATTCTCAGGACAATATTTTCGCCATACACGGTAGGTTGAGAGGCAACCCTGAAATCAATTTCATGACTCCCTATAGTCATGGTAATACGCCCATCTTGTGGTAAGCGAGTTTCAGTAATATCCATATTAGAAATAACTTTTAACCTCACGACCATGGCTGCCCAAAATTTGTCATGTAGACTTCTGACTTGCCTTAAAACACCATCAATACGATAACGAATACGCAAGTATTTAGCTTCAGGTTCAAAATGTATATCCGAGGCTTCTTTTTTTACCGCATCAAATAATAAGGCATCTATTAAACGAACTAATGGGTGGCTGGACTCTTGTTGTAATTCTTCCTGTTCAAAAGATCCGTATGTTTCCAACTCATGTAATATACCGTCAATGGATAGTTCAAAACCATAAAACTGATCCAGCGCATATTCCAAGTCAGTTTCACTGACCAGAACGGGTTCAATATCATATTCAGTACCAATAATGCCGGCGATACGGTCAATAACGACAATATTAAAGGTATCGGTCATGCCTAATAATAATTGTTTTGTTTCACTATTCAGACTGATAGGCAAAACATGGTATTGTCTGGCAGTTGTCTGATCAACTACTTTTAATGCAGCCTGGTCTGGAATCAGTTTTTTCAAACTAACACTTTGTTGACCCAGTGACTCACCCAATACATCTCGTAATATTTCTTCACTGACAAACCCGAGTGAAACTAATACTCGGCCAAGTTGGTCACCACTGGCTTTTTGTTCTATCAGGGCAATTTTTAGTTGGTCGGAGGTGATTAAGCCTTCATTAATGAGTAAATCACCTAATCGAACTGGTTTTTTTTCAGCCATCTTATTTATTGCCCCTGCAATTGTTGTATCCGGTGTTCCACCACAGATTTATCAAAGCTAGCAGGGGTATTTTGGGCTAGCTGTAATGCTTGTCGGTAATAACGTAAAGCGATGCTTTTTTTTCTCAGGTGCTCCAAGCTAATGGCAAGATTAAAATGAAAATCCGCATTGTTTGGACTGCGTTCAATTGCACTAAAATAAGCTTGTTTAGATTCCTGCCAGCGTTGTTGCGAGGCATATAAATTAGCAAGAGAAGCATATACCTGTGCATTATCCGGAAATTTCTGTTGTAGGATTTTATAACGACTTTCAGTTTCTGATGGTGTTTGGCTTTTTTGCAGGCGTATTAATGCATTTCTGGCGATAGTCTGATTACCATCCAGTCTCAGTACTTTTTCAAATAAAACTTGTGCTCGTTGTACATAACCATATTGCTCTGCAACTGTCCCCAAGCCTAATAATGCATCAATATTTGATGGTTGTTTCCTTAGTATTTGTTTGTACAGTAATTCGGCATTCGCTAAATCGTTATTTCTATAGGCTTTATAAGCTTTATTCAATGTTCGAAAAATGGCTGGTTGCTGGTGCTTTACTCTTACCCTTACTGCTTTAGGGTAGTCAATAGCACTTTGTTGATCGGGCTCAATAATAAAATCAGAGCTTGAAGCCGCTCCTTGATTTTCTGATAATGATATTGATTTTGCCTGTACAACAGTTTTAATGGGCTCTGGTTCTTTGCCTGTCTTTATTTGTTGATTATCTAACGATTCCTTTTCTATTTTATTGTCAAAACCAACAAGTGTATCGTCTAGGACAGTATCATCCAGGTATAGCTCCTCTGATTCATAAGTATTGTTACTGTAATTAGGCTGTGTTAAAGAATATAAATACCAGCCACTTGCCAATAATGCGATAAGTAATAATAAGCCCAGCCACAAATAGGGTGAGTGCTTTTTATGCTGACCTGAAGTTTGTAAAACACTTTGTATAGTGTCTTGATCTACAACCCGTGTTTCTTTCTCGGTTACATCTGCCAATGGATCATATTTTGCATTCACTTCTGCTGTATTGTTTATCTTATCAGGCTTAGTGACTAGGGTTTCAACTTGGGGGGGGGCATTATTATTTTCAACACTTAACTCAGCATGGGGATGTACCTCTAATATACTCTCTGACTGAGTTTTTTCCACCTCCTCTG
>CAZNGU010000354.1:0-3337 GCA_964572325.1 uncultured Methylomarinum sp. | reverse complement strand
GTCTTATTTCTTTTTTAAAAATCTTTTCGCATATTCTCTTGGAATAGATTTTGAAGCATGTAAGCGCATGGATTGGTAACTAAACTGTACACTGCCTTTGGCTGCGGGGTTTTTACCTAAAACGGCCATTGAGGTGCCATGTTTTTGTTTAGCGGCTTTTTCATACCATTGAGTAGATTGATTTCTATCACTTTTTAAGCCATAGCCAATGTCATACATGGCGGCTATGGCGGCTTGTGCTTCTACCAAGCCTTGTTTAGCCGATTTTTTCATCCATTTTGCAGCCTGTTTTTTATCTGCCTGAATACCGTTTTTTCCTAAGATATAAAGTGAGGCTAGTTTTGCCTGTGCCAGGGCGTCCCCTTGTTCTGCGAGTTGTTGAATTTCTTCCGCAGTTTGTGCAAGAGAGGCTATACTAAAAGATAAGCAGCATGTTATTAATAAAAATTTTATTACCTTAGACATTTGATACCCTATATTTAAGAGTTGCTAAATAAGTATCTATTATTTCATGCTATTCATTAAAGGTGAATTTTTACCGTATAAAAACTATATCTTTATACTAGAGGAAAATAAAATGAGAGCTCCATTTTTAGTGCTAGTCACTGTTTCTGCATTATTTTTATCAGGCTGTGTCAGTCAGTCAATAAAAACATTTCAGTCCTTTCAAGAAAATGATTTAAACACATTGCTTGATTCAGGTGCTTACCAACAAAAAGCGCATTCTTTCTTTGTTATCAATGATTCGTCTTCTTCGATGGGAGACACTTATTTGGGTGGTGCTTTTGCAAGCCTTTCCAAGCATTCTGTTGAGAAAGAGTTGTTAAACAGAATGAATAAAACTATACCCAACTTAAATTTAACTTCTGGTTTGCGCAGTTTTGGTTACGGACCTTGTACAGCATGGTCTTATACTCACTTGAATCAGGCTGTGCAAAATTATTCAAAAGCAGGTTTTGATGATGCCATTGCTTCATTAGAATGCGCCAATGGCGGCACACCGGTTGCAGATGCTTTGATTGAAACCGGAACAGATTTAGCTGATGCAAAAGGTAATATTGCCGTTATTATGTTGAGCGATGGCTATCAATATGCAGATTCACCTGCTTCTGCTGTTACAGCACTTAAACAGCAATATGGTGATAAATTATGTATTCATACGATCTGGGTAGGAAATGACAAAGAAGCAGAGGGGCAAGCTGTTTTAACAGAACTATCGGAGCTAAGTGGCTGTGGTATTTCGACAACGGCTGAGATGATCGCTTCAAACCAGGGAATGGCAGGTTTTGTTACTAAAGTTTTTTTAACTAAAGCGGCTAGAATGGTTGATAATGATGCTGATAAAGACGGTGTGATTGATAGCCTGGATAAATGCCCTAATACACCCATAGGTGCCACGGTTAATTCACAAGGTTGCTGGATTATCAAAGGAATACATTTCGATACCGATAAAAGTAATATTAAAGCACAGTATTATGGCATTTTAAATAATGTAGTTAAGGTGATTAAACAAAACCCGGAGCTTAAAATACAAATTCAGGGGCATACTGATAATACAGGCTCTGCAGCCTATAATCTTAAATTATCTGAGCGTCGTGCAAAATCAGTTAGAGATTATCTAAGCGATAAAACCGGTAATCAGGGTAATTTAACAGCTAAAGGCTTTGGTATAACTATGCCCATTGATTCTAACGATACAGTTGCCGGGCGCAGTAATAATCGTCGGGTACAGTTAAAAGTAATGCCTTGCAACAAATAAATTGAGGTGTACTTCGCGCGGCCATAGATGCAAAATTTATGGCGAACTGATTTTTGTCGAGAGCAAGGCGCTGAACTAGGCGCATAGCAAGCGACGTAACTAGTTCAGCAACGCAAAAAACTCAGTCGTTAGAAATCCGCATCTGTGACCGCGCGAAGTATAGATACTTAAAAATAAAAAGGCAGCTTAATTAATTTAAGCTGCCTTTTTTACGTGTCGATAAAGCCGGCTTGCCGAAGATCTATACTACAAATCAGATAAATCCATTTTTAGTAATAGCAATAACAAATATTCCAATATAGCAGGCAATTGCCGCTAAAAATGCCACCCAGCGTTTTAATCCACGGCAACGCATGGCCATTACGCCAAAAATGATATAAACAAGCAGTAAAATAAACTTCGATATTATCCAGCCAAACTCGCCCGCTAGCCAATTCCCTTGAAAAACCAGAGCAACGCCACTAAGTAATAAGATAGTATCAATAACATGAGGTGCTATTTTGATTATTTTATTTTGTAACAGCTCCGGTTTTAGCACAGAAATGCCCATACGAGAAACGAAACTGATAAAGGATGAGAAAATGAAAATAAAATGGATGAGCTTGATCATTGGGTTTGTTTATCTGTTATTTGTAATGGCCACTAGTATATCAATTCAAGTAATGTAATATAAAATTAAGCTCTATGCCTGAGCAAAAGGTGTTTTTCTTATAAAGTATTGATTTTGCATCGGCAGAGGGCTTTTTTTAGGTTTTACTGCAACGTGTAAATCGGAACAGGGGTAAAATAGAGCGAATTATAAAATCTTATTTATGCATGTGAAGCCACAATTAAAAAATTTAGTACAGACACGTATTCCGACAAAGAATGGTGAATTTACCTTACATTACTACAGTAATAACCTGGACGATAAGGAACATATTGCTTTTGTAAAAGGGGTGGTAAAGGGTAAAGGAGATATCCCCGTGCGTATTCATTCTGAATGTTTTACTGGTGATGTGCTGGGGTCGCGCCGATGTGACTGTGGTGATCAGCTGGAAATGGCATTGCAATTGATAGAAAAAGCCGGGTGTGGTGTTTTAATTTATTTGCGTCAGGAAGGACGCGGCATCGGTCTGTTAAAGAAATTACAGGCCTATAATCTACAGGATCAAGGCCTGGATACTGTTGATGCAAATATTCATCTAGGACATCTTGCTGATGAAAGACAATATGATTTTGCAGCATTAATGCTAGAGGATTTAAATGTTAAATCAATTGCCTTGATTACCAATAATCCTAAAAAAATTGAAGCTTTAGTTAAATTGGGCGTAGAAGTACATCAAAGAATACCGATAGAAGCGCATATCCATGATGATAACGAGGATTATTTAAAGACTAAAGTAGAAAAAATGAGCCACATGTTGTCTATGCCGGATAATGATTCAACAACTTGAGTTTTTTAATTTGAAGAGGATAGGGTATGAGTCGCTATGAAATAAGTAAAAGTAAAAAATATTCATCTATTTTCTGGATAATTTTTTTGATAGTTTTGATTGCAGCAATGACCTTGCTGTATAAAAAAAATGATCAAGACAC
>CAZNGU010000353.1:0-3346 GCA_964572325.1 uncultured Methylomarinum sp. | reverse complement strand
ATAAGTTGCATGCAATACCGAGGTGTCTCTTGAACCTGAGAACCCCCTTTCACCTTGCCCCTTTACCCCATAAAATAACTTCAATCGTATGAATAATAATCGTAAGATCTAAAAACAAACTATAATTTTTTACATAATACAGGTCGTATTGTAGTTTTTGCCTGGCATCATATTCATTCGCACCATAGGGATAACAAAGTTGTGCCCAGCCAGTAATTCCCGGTTTTACTCGATGCCTTTTTCGATAATAAGGGATTTTTTTATCAAATTCATCTACAAACTGTGGTCTTTCCGGGCGAGGCCCGACAAAACTCATATCACCTCTGAGTACATTCCATATTTGAGGCAATTCATCCAGCCGCAATTTTCTGATGACTACTCCTACTTTAGTCACTCTATCATCATCTTTTTTTGCCCACTGGGCACCATTTTTCTCGGCATCCGTACGCATACTTCTAAATTTGAGCACATCGAAAGGTTCATCAAGCTCACCTACGCGGGTTTGACGATATAAAACCGGCCCTTTAAAGCGGCTTTCAATATAAATAGCAATGACAACCAGCAGCATAAATGGCCAGCTGACCAATAACAGCGTAATACTGGCTAATAGGTCAACAACCCTTTTACCAACAACTCTAAAGCCACTGCTAGCAAAGCCGTCAGAAAATACAAACCAGCTAGGGTGAATATTTTCCAGATCAATCATTGATTCCTCTCTTTCATAAAAGGTAAGTAAATCAATAATATCAGTGCCCTGAATTTTGCAGTCAAGCAAATCATCCATGGGAAAAACGCCTCGGCGGTCATCTAAAGCTAATACTATTTCATCTATATCTAATTCCTCTACCACTGACACAATACTTTTATAGGAAGAAATTATATGCGGATGGTCAACAATTACTTTGCTGTCATTGAGATTCAAACAGGCACATATTTCAAAACCACGATGCATATGTTCTGCATTGCTGGTCACCAGTTTTTTGGTGTTTTCTCCTACTCCAATAACCAGAATTTTCTTTTTTAAGTTAGGGATTTTCAGGTAGTTATAAAATAAGTAGCGACAAAAAAGAATCCCCAGTAAAGCCAAGGCAAAAGTGTATAACAAAATACCTCTGGCTAACTTAAATTCAGGAAATGAATAATAGATAGCCAGTAATATAATAAATGACAAGACAAAGCTAATACTTATTCGTTGTATTAAATGGTAATCATCCCAACTCAGGCTGCGCCTATATAGACCAATACCTATATTGCTTATTGTGGTAACTACAGCAAAAATAGCACTGGAAAGGAGAATATACTCATCTTCATACCATGATTCGCTATACAAAAAACGAAGCTCTGTACCGAAATACATGGCAAAAAATAGCACACTAACCTCGACTATAAACAAGCCGATATATACGTGCGATAAATAGTGCCTAAATATCCTGATCAAAAAAAGTTCCCCTAATTAAATTAATTTGTTTTTCTGCAATAAATTCGTCAGGTATTTAATAGGTATTGCATAAGTAATGCCACTGGGTTTTGATAGAATTGTTTCCTTACTTTCTTTTACAAAGACCTTATTAACTATACCAATAACACGTCCATTATCTATATTATAGACAGGACTGCCACTATTGCCAGGATATGCTGTAGCATCTAATTGATAAATTAAATAGGGATCTTTTAGTCGCTTTAATAATTTAGTATTAAGCTGACTGGATCTCATCATAGGAATAACGACAGGACTAACGGCAGAAATAATCCCGGTATGGGTTGCAGGATAAAGCCCCAGAATCATACCAATTGGATACCCGGTAAAGGCAATTGACAGACCGTCTCTGACCACTTCATTATCTAGTTTTAAAGCAGGTAAGCTACCAGATATTAATTTTAGCACTGCAATATCATGTTCTTTATCAATAACCACTACCTTGACATCAAATTTCTTAGGCTGGCCATTTTTTTGCAGATAAACAGCCAGTACTTCAAGTCGTTTGCTGTTGATATTTTTAGGCAGAACGTGGGCATTGGTTACAATTAAACGCCCGTCAGCAATAGCAAACCCGGTTCCCAAAAAAACTGAACGGGGCGAGCGCTTAGGCATATAAGTACCCACTGCAACAATTGATTTTTTGGTCTTGGCAATTAAATCGGGTAAAGACTCTGCGCTACTAGTGGTAGAAAAAACAAGCAGTAAAAAAAAATAAAACAGTTTCATTAATATTTAGCCAGAAAGTTAAGGTGTCAGGGTTTATGTTTAAGAAAGCGAACTAAATCTGTATTCATGACCTATCAATATAGCCTTCTCCAGAGGGAAAGGTTGGGTGAGGGGCGATCAAATAATTTCTCTATTCCTCTTTTTTTAGGCTTCAATAACGAAAGAATCTAAAAGAAATTTGGAAAAGAGAATTTTTATTTTCTCCTCACCCAACCCTCCCCATCAAGGGAGGGCTAAAACATACCCGCCAATACAGAATTGATGGACTACTAAGTTCGTCCATATTTATCATCAAACCGAACAATATCATCTTCTCCGAGGTAGCTTCCGGTTTGTACTTCAACCATTTCTAACGGTATAACACCCGGGTTTTCCAGGCAGTGTACGACCCCTAAGGGGATATAGGTTGACTCATTCTCTGTTAACAAGATCTGTTGTTCTGCTTTCGTTACCAATGCAGTGCCTTTAACTACGATCCAATGTTCAGCACGGTGATGATGTTTTTGTAAGGATAATTTGGCTCCTGCATTTACCACAATGCGCTTGGTATGATGGCGTTCGCCGCAGTCAACCAGGTCATAATATCCCCACGGACGATAAACTTTGCGATGTACATCTGCTTCAGTACGATTTTGTTTTTTTAATATATCAACTACAGATTTTACATTCTGAACCTGGTCTTTTGTTGCTACCATCACTGCATCTACAGTTTCTACCACAACCAGATCACTCAAACCTACTGTGGTAATAAGTCGGCTACTGGAATGTAAAAAACAATTATGAGTATCTACGGTCATTACATCACCATTCAGCGCATTCCCTTCACTGTCTTTTTCCGCTACATCCCATAACGCAGACCATGATCCTACATCATTCCATTCTGCAGACAAAGGTACCACAACCGCTTTATCGGTTTTTTCCATAACAGCAAAATCTATGGAATCAGCAGGGCACTGTGAAAATACGGCTTTATCCAAACGAATAAAATCCGCATCAATTTCAGCAGAAGCATACGCTTCGCGACAGGCACTCAACATCTCTGGATTAAACCGCTGTAACTCCTCCAGATAACGCCCTGCTTTAAACACAAACATACCGCTATTCCAGAAATATTCACCACTTTCAACGTATTTTTTGGCA
>CAZNGU010000352.1:0-3385 GCA_964572325.1 uncultured Methylomarinum sp. | reverse complement strand
TTGGGTGGAATAGCATCGAAGGAAAGCGATTGAAATACAAGAATGATAACAGTTCGGGGTTTCAAGTAGTTGGAGTTATGGAAGATTTTCATTATCAAGATATGCAGAATACCGTTGAACCTTTGGTACATTTTTATCGGAAAAAGAATGTCCTTGCCTCCCATCGCTTTTTAATGGTCAAGGTTATGGATGGTCATAAGAAAGGGGTGCAAGATTTGATTGCTGCAGAATTCGGAAACATAGCTTCCCGCAGAACCTATGAATATGAAGTTTTGACTGATAAAGTAAGTGCCCAATACAGGTTGATTGATGGTATTTTAAAAACAGTAAATGTAGTTGCTCTTTTAACCATCTTTATTTCGTGTTTAGGAGTATTCGGATTGATTTCTTTTATGGCAAAAAGACGGATAAAAGAAATAGGTATTCGTAAAGTGTTGGGTGCGGGAGTACTTAAAATAATTGTCTTGTTATCAAAAGATTATATCGCCTTGGTATCAATAGCTGCAATTATTGCTTTCCCCATCGCTTGGTATGTTATGAATGCTTGGTTAGCTGATTTTGCCTATAGTATATCCATTCAATGGTGGATGTTTGCATTAAGTGGATTAATCGCATTGCTCATTACCGCTTTTACCATAGGTATTCAAGCGATAAAATCGGCAACGGTTAATCCTGTAAAAAGTTTACGCTCAGAATAAATAAAGACCTGTCAGGTTTTTAAAACCTGACAGGTCTGATAAATTAATAATATCATGTTAAAAAACTATTTTAAAATCGCATTTAGGAACCTTTGGAAAAATAAAGGCTATAGTTTCCTTAACGTTTTTGGACTGGTCATTGGTATTACTTGTGCCAGTTTAATATTTCTATGGGTTGAAGACGAAGCAAATTTCGATAATGTTTTTCCTAAACAAGACCAAGTGTATCAGATATTGGTCAACAGTAAATTTGAAGGAGAATGGCGTACTTTTGGAGAGACGCCAGGTCCTTTGTCAAAAGACTTAAAAGACGAAATACCAGAAATCGTTAAGTCCGCAAGAACATCGAGTGGGAACTTGTTATTTACTATTGGAGATAATGCTATCAAAAGAAGGGGAAGCTATGTAGACACAGACTTTCTCGATATTTTCAGTCTTTATTTTGTGGAAGGAAATATGGAAAGTGCGCTTAAACGTCCAGATGCTATTGTGCTGACACAAAAAACTGCCTCGGACTTATTCGGGAAAGACGCTCCAGTCTTAAATAAGGTGCTTCGGGTTGATAACAAGAATAATTATATAATCACAGGTGTTATCAAAGACTTGCCCGAAAACACAAGCTTTGGGTTTGAATGGTTAGCGCCTTTTGAACGTTTTAATGAAGGCGAGAACAACGAATGGATGAAAGAATATAGTAATAATTTTGCCAATACTTTTGTGGAACTAACTCCCGGGTCGGATTATGTGGATGTGGATACAAAAGTGCGTAAGATACTTCCCGAAAAAATGGAAGATGCCGATTCCTATTTTTTTCTACATACAATAAAAGATTGGCGCCTGAGATCTAATTTTAAAAACGGAAAAAAGGTAGGTGGACAAGTCGTTTTTGTGCGATTGATGGCACTTATAGCACTTATCATTTTACTAATCGCTTGCATCAATTTTATGAATCTAGCAACGGCTAGAAGTGAAAAAAGAGCCAACGAAGTAGGGGTGAGGAAAGTGCTGGGTTCCAACAAGAAAAGATTAATTTTCCAGTTTATGACCGAGGCTTTGATGACGGCAGCTTTAGCAGCTGTGGTAAGTGTTCTCTTGCTGAAGTTATTGTTACCTCAGTTCAATATCCTTATAGAAAAGCAATTAGAACTTCAACTTTTTGATGCGACTCATTTATTTACCCTTATAGGCATTACATTGACCTGTGGTCTTCTCGCGGGATGGTATCCTGCCTTTTACCTTTCCTCCTTTAAGCCTGTTGATGTACTCAAAGGTGTACGAGCCAAGCAAGGTGCTGCTACTCTTATACGAAAAGGATTGGTCATTACCCAATTTACAGTTTCTATAGTATTTATCATTAGCACCATCATTGTGTACCAACAAGTACAACATGTTAAAAGTCGTGATCTTGGATATGATAAGGAAAATCTTATTAAAATGTTTTTAAATGAAGATGTGATCAAAAATTTTATACCCATAAAACAAGATATGATTGCCTCGGGCATGGTCGAAAATGTGGCCCTTACCAACAGAAATGTTCTTTCAGATGGTGGCAATGGCTCTGGTATAGAATGGCAAGGAGGAACAGATACCGAAGATGTACTTATTTCATTTCGATATATAAGTCACAACTTTTTGGAGACAACAGGCATGGAGATTGTTGAAGGAAGGGATTTTAGCGCAGACATGGCAAAGGATAGCACAAACACCTTGATTACGCAATCTTTTGCACAATTAATGGGTGAAGGAAGTGCCTTAGGTAAAACAGTTCTTCGTTATGGTACGACCTATAATGTCATAGGAGTGGTAAAAGATTATTTGTATGGGGATATGTACGGTACAAAAAGCGATCCTGTAATGTTCTTTAACAATATGGACTTTGCGCACAGTATGTATGTTAAAACTAAGCCGGGTATTTCAATGACCGAAACCCTTGCCGCTATGGAGCATGTCATGAAAAAGCACAACCCTGCCTTTCCATTTGAATATGAATTTGTGGATGATGCCTTTAATGCCAGATTTAAAGGTGAAAAACTTGTAGAGAACCTTTCACAAATCTTTGCACTACTTGCCATCATCATTTCCTGTTTGGGATTATTTGGACTTTCGGCATATACTGCCGAACAACGCCGTAAGGAAATTGGTGTTCGCAAGGTTTTAGGGTCTAGTGTTTCAGGTATTGTGCGGTTATTGTCAAAAGATTTCATGCGTTTGGTACTTGTCTCCATTGTAATAGCGATACCATTTGCCTGGTGGGCAATGCAACGTTGGTTGGAAGGTTTCGCCTATCGTATTGAGATTAACTGGTTAATATTTGCTATTGCAAGTCTTATTGCTATTTGTATTGCCTTATTAACGGTAAGTTTTCAAGCGATTAAGGCAGCAATTGCGAATCCTGTAAAAAGTTTAAGAACGGAATAATCCCTCTCCGTCTTTGGCGGATTTTCCCAAAAGGGAGAATTAAAAGGAATAAAAAATAACTATTATGTTTAAAAATTATTTAAAAATAGCTTGGCGGAGTATTAGAAAAGAAAAATTCTTCACTTCTATAAAAATTGGAGGATTTGCTATTGGAATTGCTGCTTGTTTATTAATAGCTCTGTTTATTAGAGACGAATTGAGTTATGACAAGCATTATAAAAATACAGATAGAATTTATAGGCTAGTAAGAACAGTAGATGCTAATGGTG
>CAZNGU010000351.1:0-3391 GCA_964572325.1 uncultured Methylomarinum sp. | reverse complement strand
GTCAAATATCGAGTCAAATAATTTTAAAATTATTGAGACATTTTCATGGTGCCAACACGATATTAGTTGGGTAGCTTATTATAAATATTTCGAAAAATATGGGTTACTACCTAATGATAAAAATTTTGAAATATTTAATATCTGGTATGATTTAGCTTGTTCCTGTGGATGGTGCTACACTTTCGAGAATATTGTTTTTGTCTGTGAAAAACCTTGTAAGCTTAGTTTAAATGAAAAAGGACAATTACATAAAGATGGAGCCATGGCTTTGGAATACTCAGATGGGTATGGTTTATGGATGTTAAATGGGATTAATGTGCCAGAATATTTAGCAAAAACTTCTGAATCTAAACTATCTATGGATTTTTATAACAAAGAAAAGAATTCTGATATAAGGACAGAATTTGTAAGAAAGTACGGCATAGACAGGATGTTGTCTAAAGGAAGAAAGATTGACGATTACACTAAATACAACGATCCAATGTGGACTAAGTCAGAGTATGAGCTTTGGGATATGAATTGTTTGTTTGAAGGAATCTCCTATGCTCCACATTTGAAAATGAAAAATCAATCAGTTGACATAATTCATGTTGAACCTGTTTCACCAGAAGCAAGAGATTTACCATCAGCAATAAGAGAAAGATTAAATAATAAAAAACTAACAATAAAGGAGATCAAATGAAAGATGCAATCTTGCATGGAGAATGTCTGTTACACAAATCAGAACTGCCAAGTGATGCTAAGAAATTAAAGACATCAGGAGATTATCATATTATTGCACCGTCGGAAATTTCAGGAAATCATCATGTTATAGATTTAAAAGATGGTGTAGAATTTTACGAACACGAAGGAACATTGTTTATGAAAAATACAGTGCTAACAGAAGTTCGGTGTGTTGTTAAAGATAGGCATGATAATATAACGCTAGAACCTTCTGTCTGGGAAATAGACAAACAGCGTGAATATGACTATTTTACTTTGAGTCATAGGGCTGTTGCAGATTAATTAAATCAGAGCCGAATGGTCGGCTATTGAAAATAACAAACCATAACAAGGAGGTACAACATGGCATTACGAGGAAGAAAGGCAGAGGTAAAACCAATTACACGAGCAAAGATTCTTATTTCTGGTGTAGCTGGTTGCGGTAAAACATTTTTTTCGCTTCAATTTCCAAACGTCTATTATATAGACTCGGAAAAAGGTGCGGAAAGAGAGCAGTATCAAACTTTACTTCAAAAATCAAATGGTATTTATATGGGAAGGGAAGAAGGTGCTTCTGATTTTGGAGAAATTATTAAAGAGTTTAAAGCATTGTCAACAGAAAAACATGATTGCAAAACTGTTTCTTTAGATTCTTTAAGCCATACTTACAATCAAGCAGCGTCGGAAGCTGAAATGGTAGTAGGAAATGCTTTTGGTGCAGATAAAAAAGAAGCAAACAAGCCTACTCGTCAGTTGCTTAGATGGATTGAAAAGATTGACATGAACGTTATTCTTATATGCCATTCAAAAGCTGACTGGGCGAATAGAGATAAGGAAGGTCAACCAGGGACTACTTACGATGCTTATGAAAAAGTATCATATGCTCTTGATCTCTGGCTTGAACTTAAAGACAAAGAGTTTATAGTAAGAAAATCAAGAATTGAAACTTTCCCAGAAGGGCTAACTTTTAATCGAGAATATAAGAGCTTTTCTGATTTGTTTGGTTCTGATCTTATAGATAAAGATGTTGAACCAATTGTTTTAGCAAAAGAATCAGAAGTTAAAAATGTAAAAAAGTTAGTTCAAGGTCTTAACATGGAAGAATCAGAAATTAATAAATTGTTCAAAGCAGCGAATGTAGATGGATTTGAAGAAATGACACAAAAACAAATTACATCCTGTGCAGGATTTTTAAAAACAAAAGTAGATAAATTGAAAGGGGACAAGTAAATGTCAAGATACGCATTAAAGAAAACACCACATGATGAGGGCGCAAATCGGGAAAAAGCACCGCAAGGATTCTTTACGTTTCAAATTACAGATTATAAAGAAAAGGATAAAGAAGGCAATTACTACGAAACAGGGAATGGTGATCCTAAAATCCTTGCTATTTGTGAAATAGTTGGTAGCAAAGAACATGATGGTAAATCAGCCTTGCAAAATGTTATTTTCTACCAACCAAAAAGCAAGGGTGTTAAGGGTATTGGGATAACACGCCATTTCCTTAAATGCATTGAAGAGCCATGGGAAGGCGACCTTGAGGCTAACCCTGAGAATTGGATTGGTAAAAGGTTTATGGCAGAGTGTATCCATAAGGATGGTTTTGCAAATCTTGTTGGTATACAAGTTGCAGACCAAGTTAAACCAACAGAAGAAACCGAATGGGATGCAGATAAATAAATAAATCTTGCCAAGTCTAAAATCTCACGGCACCTGAGAATCTTGGCAAAATATATCATTATGAAAAATAAAAAAAACCAGCCAGAAAGAATTTTAGTAAGAAACAAGTTTATAAAAAAGTATAAATTTCATCCTGATATTTTATGGTGGAAAATTCTTGAAGCTGAAAACGAACAGCATACTCCAGCCGGAACATTAGATAGCATCGTTATAGTTAACCAGAACAATGGCTGTGTTTGTGTATGGTTTAATGAGTTTAAAGCACCAGGAAAAAGAACAGTGCGCCGAAGAATTACAGGGTTAGTAGAAGATAATTATAGATATGAACAAAAAGAATTTGTTAAAAGAATGGCAGGAAAACCAAAGATATATTGCTCGATTACTGATGACGTTAGTCAGTTTTCAGAGCATTTAAAGAAAGCTAAAAATATATGACAAAAAAAGAATTCCGCACAATATCAGAGTATTGCTCTTATTTAGGAAGCATAAAAACAGAAAAAAAAGCAGCAGCTTCTAGACTAAACGGATGTAAACCATGTAAGCCAGGCAAAAAACGAGGCAGACCAAAAAATGTTAAAAATGATCTACCTGAAGTTCAAGTGCCAACATTGTCTTAAAATGAAATTTAATTATTCAATGCACAAGCCAAATAAAACTAGGAAATATTGCGATGAATGTCAAATCCAAAGAAGTTACGATCGAAAGAAGGCGAAGCGACGTAGAAACAAGAAGGACAGTTGACGAGATTGATAAGTTTATTGGAAAGAACAAGAGTAGAGATTGTAATGGTAAGATAATATATTCCCCCTACTCAAAGCAATAGTGCCTAGAGTTGCTCTTTTAAACTTTGGATAATGGTTAGGGAATGTTGATAACCAGAGGAAGGTTTGCTGGTAACTGTATTGCCTTTGACGTTAAATTAATAATTTGCGGAACCTTTATCGCTACAAAGATCAGAAACAAGTAAGCCCTTACTAATAGGCAGGGGGAAAATTAAGGGCAAGGTTCC
>CAZNGU010000350.1:0-3398 GCA_964572325.1 uncultured Methylomarinum sp. | reverse complement strand
AAGATGGATAAAAAGACAAGTAAGGCTGGTGGGTTATTTATTGCGAGTTGCCTTAGCTTAGAAACTGTTCAAGACCTGTACGAGCATTGTTTATGTGTGGACGGGGCGTAATATTGACGGTTTCGAACACCATCCAGGCACAAAGACACAGTAGGTCTTGGGCGGGGGGCTTAAAAAGAGCTGGACAAAATAAAACCCCAGGCCAGAAGGTAAGGGGTTTTATAAATCGCCTGCTTGGTTGGCATCTACTTTTTCTTCCTTGGCAACATCCTGTTTGAGAGATCCTTAAATGTCCATATCTTATGTTAGCGACATTCGGATTATGCCAGAAAAGAAATAGAAAGTAAGTCAGTAATAGATGAAATTTTTGTAAGCAATTGAGTACATAAATAGAGGTGCAAATTAGTTGTTTATGAATTTTAGCTGGAGTTATACGCCTTACGGAGTATACAATTAACGGTATAGATTATATTTTAGGTGAGGAATGAATCAACGTATTGTTGAAGTTGAGAGAAATACACTCGAAACACAAATTAAAATTAAACTTAATCTGGACGGGGTGGGAACATCTTCTTTTCAGACCGGTGTTCCTTTTTTTGAACACATGCTTGATCAGGTTGCCAGGCATGGTTTAATTGACATGGATATTAATGCCAAAGGTGATTTAGAGATTGATGCTCATCATACGGTCGAAGATATAGGTATAACTCTGGGGCAAGCGTTTAAACAGGCATTGGGTGATAAAATAGGCTTAGTTCGTTATGGTCACTCTTATGTTCCCCTGGATGAGGCTTTGTCCAGAGTCGTCATTGACTTTTCAGGAAGACCCGGCTTATTTTATCAAGTAAAGTACCCCCGGGCATCCATTGGACATTTTGATGTGGATTTATTTCGTGAGTTTTTTCAGGGTTTCGTCAACCACGCGGGAGTCACTTTACATATAGACAATTTGAAAGGCGAAAACGCCCATCATATAGCAGAAACTATTTTTAAAGCTTTGGGAAGAGCAATAAGAATGGCAATCACAGCCGACCCAAGAATGGCAGGAATCATGCCGTCTACAAAAGGTTCCTTGTGACTTTTAAAAGCAGGTTCACGGAAAAAGCGGATGCTTTTTGTACCTTTTACCTTGAATCTTTTACCTGATTTTTAATATGTCCTCAGTAGCCGTTATAGACTATGGAATGGGTAATCTGCATTCCATTGAAAAAGCTTTACAATATGCCTCGGCAGAGGTCGAAGTTTTAATTACCTCCGAACCAGGCTTGATAAAACAGGCTGACCGTGTTGTCTTTCCAGGAGTGGGTGCCATAAGGGATTGCATGTTAGCACTCAATAATTCGGAATTGGCCAGCACGATTAACGAGGTCGCAAGTAACAAACCCTTTTTAGGGATTTGCCTGGGTATGCAAGCTTTGCTAACCCAAAGCGATGAAAATGATAAAACAGTGTGTCTTGATATTTTTAAAGGCCGAGTCATTCATTTTTCGCCGGGGATGATTGACAATAAAGGCAATCGCTGCAAAATTCCACATATGGGTTGGAATCAAGTAAAGCAAATGGATCACCCATTATGGCAAGACATTCCACAAAATAGTCGATTTTATTTTGTACACAGCTATTTTGCAAACCCCGATGACTCAAAAGATACCATAGCTACTACCGAGTATTTAGAGACTTTTACCAGTGCATTGGCCAAAGACAATATTTTTGCAGTACAATTTCACCCGGAAAAAAGCCAGACTGTTGGCATACAATTACTCAAAAACTTTCTGTCCTGGGATGGAAAGTGCTAATAAATATATATTTAACCATTGAGATTTAGCTATGTTGCTTATACCTGCAATAGATTTAAAAGAAGGTAAATGTGTTCGTTTACGTCAAGGGCGCATGGAAGATGATACTGTTTTTTCAGATGACCCGGTGGCTGTTGCAGCACAATGGGTTGAGCAGGGAGCCCGACGCATTCATTTAGTCGACCTGGATGGTGCTTTTGCCGGGAAACCCAGAAATGCAGATATTATCCATGCCATTGTAGAGGCCTTTCCAGAGGTTCCCATTCAAATTGGTGGAGGCATACGGGATGAAAATACCGTGCAGGCTTATCTAAATGCAGGCGTTCAATATGTCATTATCGGTACCAAAGCAGTCACTGAACCCCATTTTGTCAGTGATGTTGCCATTGAGTTTCCAGGACATATTATCATTGGACTGGATGCAAAAGAAGGCAAAGTGGCTATTGATGGCTGGTCAAAATTATCCAAACATGATGTGATTGATTTAGCACAAAAATTTGAAGTTGATGGGGTGGAAGCTATTATTTATACCGATATTTCCAGAGATGGGATGATGAAAGGGGTCAATGTAGAAGCCACGGCCAAATTAGCCAGAGCAATTCATATTCCTGTGATTGCATCCGGTGGAATTACCAATATGGATGATATTCATGCCCTGGGTAAAGTGGCGGAAGATGGCATAATGGGAGCCATTACCGGGCGAGCTATTTATGAAGGAACATTGAATTTTGCAGAAGCAGAAAAAATTGCAGAAACATATAGTTGATTATGGGATTAGCAAAAAGAATTATCCCCTGTCTGGATGTTGATAATGGCCGAGTAGTCAAAGGTGTTAAGTTTGTCAATATTCGCGATGCGGGAGACCCGGTCGAAGTGGCCAGGCGTTATGATAAAGAAGGTGCGGACGAAATTACTTTTTTGGATATTACCGCCACCAGTGATAACCGAGAAACTTTGGTGCACGTAGTCGAACAAGTTGCCAGCGAAGTTTTTATACCGCTGACAGTCGGTGGAGGTATTAGAGAACTTGAAGATATTCGACGCATGCTAAATGCAGGAGCAGATAAAGTAGGTATAAATAGCGCCGCAGTTTTTAGACCTGAGTTTGTCAGAGAGGCTGCGGAAAAATTTGGTTCACAATGTATAGTGGTAGCTATTGATGCAAAAAAAGTCAGCGCAGATAATGAGCCAGAACGCTGGGAGATTTTTACCCATGGTGGACGAAAACCAACGGGAATAAATGCCATAGAGTGGGCCGTTAAAATGGTTGATTATGGTGCCGGGGAAATTTTGCTCACCAGTATGGATAAAGATGGTACGCGTGAAGGCTTTGATTTACGCTTAACCCGAGCTATTAGTGATGCAGTCTCAGTACCTGTGATTGCATCGGGAGGCGTTGGTAATCTAGACCATTTAGCAGAAGGCGTCATTGAAGGAAAAGCGGATGCTGTCCTAGCCGCCAGTATTTTTCATTTTGCAGAATACACTATTGAACAAGCTAAATTACAAATGCAAGCACAAGGTATTGAGGTGCGTTTATAATGACTGGATCCTGGCTGGATGATGTGCGCTGGACTGCTGAAGGACTAGTTCCTGTTATAG
>CAZNGU010000349.1:0-3403 GCA_964572325.1 uncultured Methylomarinum sp. | reverse complement strand
TTAGACCTTTCACTCTCTAAAGTGGCTTAAACCAAAATAAAGTGTGATTAAAAGTAACGTGGTAAAACTATACACTTTATAACTCTCATCTCGGCCTCATTCGCTTTTTGTATATCTCCCGTACTGTTTTCAACAATATTTAGAAGCTGTTCAAACCGTTTTAATAACGCGGGTTGTTTTTCTATCCGCTCCATGAAGTGTTGTCTGATTTTTTCAATGCTCTACTATATTTCAATATTATAATGCGATGAGGTATGAAGCGCATCTTTCTGTTATTGATGCGCTAAAACCAGATTTTTGAATGTTACCCAGCCGCTATTCCTGCAATATTATAGCCACCGTCAACATAAGTGATTTCCCCTGTAATGCCAGATGCTAGGTCTGAACACATAAAGGCTGCAACATTACCGACTTGTTCAATCGTTACATTCTGTTTCATAGGTGCTGTATCGGCCGCTTTACTGAGCATGGATCTGAAATTATTAATGCCTGCTGAAGCCAGGGTTCTAATGGGCCCAGCAGAGATGGCATTGACTCGTGTACCCTCTTCGCCCAAGGCGGCGGCCATATAACGAACATTAGCTTCCAGACTTGCTTTAGCAACACCCATAACATTGTAATTAGGGATAGATCGCACAGCACCTAAATAGGTTAAGGTCAGTAATGAACCGTTACGACCTTTCATCAACTCTCTACCGGCTTTGGCTAATGCGGTAAAGCTATAAGAGCTAATATCATGAGCAATGGCAAAATTTTCTCGCGTGGTGGCATTTACGAAGTCACCATCCAGGGCATCACGCGGTGCAAAAGCAACCGAGTGGATAATACAATCCAGGCCATCCCAATGTGTTCCTAATTCAGAAAAAACTGTATTGATTTGTTCATCATTAGCCACGTCAAGTTCAATAGTAATGTTTGAACCACATTCCTCGGCCATTTTAATGACCCGGCCTTTCAGTTTTTCGTTTTGATAGGTAAATGCCAGTTCAGCACCTTCTCGATGCATGGCCTGAGCAATACCCCAAGCAATTGATTTGTTACTGGCCAAACCAACAATTAGAACTTTTTTACCCTGCATAAACCCCATTTTTATCTCCTAAGCTATTTGTTTGTTAAAATTAACTATTAGTTGCCTTAAAGTATACCCTGCTCCATCATTAAATTCGATAGCAAAGGGTTAGATCATATAAAATCCAGCATTATGCGCATAATTTATCTACTCGTTGTAACACTTTTTTTAAATAGTTGTAACATCTCACAACTGAATAACCCCTATTCGGAAAAAGAGGATGGCTTATCGATCTTATATTCTTCTTTTTCAGAACGCCCTAAACATCTGGATCCTGCTGTTGCATACAGCTCAAATGAGTATACGTTTATCGGCCAGATATATGAGCCCCCTTTTCAATATCATTATTTAAAAAGACCTTATCAGTTAGAGCCTTTAACAGCGGTAAAAATGCCTGTTATCAGTTATTTTGACCAGCACAACAAAAAACTGGAGGGGAATTTCTCTGAGTCTGACATAGTATTTACTGATTACCTGATTGAAATTAAACCCGGGATACACTACCAGCCTCACCCTGCTTTTAATCAAAAAAACCTTTCGATAAGTCAACAACAACTGGCTGAAATAACTACACTTGCTGATTTTCCTTTACAACAAAGCAGAGAATTACAGGCAGCTGATTATGTTTATCAGATTAAACGCTTAGCTCATCCAAAAATTCAGTCACCCATTGCAGAAATCATGAGAACCCATATTTTAGGTTTTGCTGAATTTTCTAAAGCCGTTGCAAAGCTGGATACTAGTGCTATTAATTCCATACCCATGACTGGTGTAGAAGTTTTAAACCATTATCAGTATAAAATCAGAATTATAGGTAAATATCCGCAATTTATGTACTGGTTAGCCATGCCTTTTTTTGCACCCATGCCCTGGGAAGCGGATGTGTTTTACGGTCAAGCAGGTTTAAAAGATAAAAACATTACCCTGGACTGGTTTCCCATAGGTACAGGGCCCTATTTTTTAACAGCAAACAATCCTAACCGGCGCATGGTATTGACTAAAAACCCTAATTACCATCCAGATTATTATCCTACGCAAGGTGAGCCGACTGATAAGGCAAAGGGTTTGCTGAAAGATGCCGGTAAAGCCCTGCCCTTTATAGATAAAGTGATTTATGTACTGGAAAAAGAGACTATTCCTTACTGGAATAAATTTTTGCAAGGCTATTATGATGCATCTGGTATTTCTTCCGATAGTTTTGATCAGGCGGTGCAAATTAGTGGCATAGGTGATGCCCAGTTAACACCCTCCATGCAAGAAAAAGGCATACAACTGCAAACATCAGTAACCACTTCTATTTTTTATATGGGCTTTAATATGCTAGATTCGGTTATAGGTGGAGATTCTGAACGTGCCAGAAAACTTCGTCTGGCTATTTCTATTGCTCTGGATTACGAAGAATATATTGCCATTTTTTTAAATGGACGTGGCGTTGCAGCACAAGGCATTGTACCCCCAGGTATTTTTGGCTATCAAGCAAAGCAAGCAGGAATCAACCCTTATGTTTATAACTGGGTTGACGACCAATACCAGCGTAAAGCACTAGTAGATGCAAAAAACCTAATGATTAAGGCCGGTTATAAAGAAGGAGTTGACCCTGAAACGGGCGAAGCATTAATGCTCTATTTTGATACCACCTCCGTCAGTGTCGATGATAGACCTCGCATGAACTGGTATCGAAAACAATTTGCAAAACTGGGTATCAATCTGGTCATTCGTGCGACTGATTACAATCGTTTTCAGGAAAAAATGCGTAATGGCAGTGGGCAGTTATTTATTTGGGGCTGGAATGCTGATTACCCTGACCCGGAAAATTTCTTTTTTCTATTATACGGTGCTAATGGAAAAGTAAAGCAAGGCGGTGAAAATGCAGTTAATTACCAGAATCCCAAGTTTGATCGTTTATTTGAACAAATGCGTAATATGGATAATACTGAGCAACGCAAAAAAATCGTGCAACAGATGCAAGAAATAATAAGATATGATGCACCCTGGGCTTTTGGTTTTTATCCTAAAAGCTTTGCTTTATTTCATAGCTGGTATGAAAATTTAAAACCTAATTTAATGGCCAATAATCGCTTGAAATATACCCGGATTGATGCCCAGGCGCGAAGCAAAAAAAGAGAAGAATGGAATCAAGCCGTTTTTTGGCCCTTATTTTTAGCTATTTTTATTTTGATACTATTATGTATTCCGGCATTTCTATCTTATCAGCGTCGGCAAAAAGAAACCCTGTAATTACGATAAACAGCCAGATAGATTTAGAGTTAAGGATATTAACTTCTTTTTTAAATCATAAGATACTTGAGTTTTATAATTAATGGACGATACTTA
>CAZNGU010000348.1:0-3404 GCA_964572325.1 uncultured Methylomarinum sp. | reverse complement strand
AATAGGTATACTAATAGCCTCTTGTCTAAGTTCTATTTCTACATCCGGATGGAAACCAGGGTTAGCTTTACTTACAGTTGCTGAACTTTTGGCAAAGACCAAACTGGGTGCACTGGCCGCGACAGCAGTCGTAACGCCAAGGGACTTCAAAAAAAATCGGCGATTTCTATCTATTGAACTATTCATAAAGGCACCTTCAGTTAATTGTGAATATAATAATATATTAATATATGGCAGGTTGGCAACTTTTTCCGTATCCTCTATTCATATAGAAAATACCGAAAACAATAGGTTCCCGGTTATTTGTAATTTAATCCTATACTACTTCAACCTTGTTCCTGAATTAATCCTTTAATTTCTCATTCTTTAGAGACGATGCCAATACAATCAAAGCCCAGCCTCTAAAACTAATATCAATACTCAAGCATAATGCAAGAAACCAGATGGCAGAAGTTGGCCAGTCAATCCAGATAAGTATGCCAAGAAAAATAGAAATAAATCCGGTTATTCTATTAGAAATTGGATTCGGAACTTTAGCAACAGATAAAAGAACATTACGGTAAATACCCTGCGTAACCAGATACCCTACAATCAAAAGATGCAAATTTTCTGGCTGGCCACTGATACCAAAAAGCACCAGAATACCCGTCACAATATCCAGTACACCCCCTTGCATATTGACTAAAAAACCTTGCGCCGTTTGTGTGGCAAAAGCATCAATGCAACGAAAAATACCTACAAACAAAATGACTACAGCAATCACGGGGATCCAGGAAAAACTCTCCCCCAGCATATAAACATTAGGTGCTACGATACATAAAATTGATACAGCCACTCCAATTACTATCATACCTATCCCACGAGTGATATACCACCAGGGTTTTGCTGTAAACTGCTTTAAATCACTTTGTTTTATATCTGCCATTCTTTGCTCCAGTAATACCTTATTTATATTGAATACTTTATTTACTATTGAACTGAATATTTTCAGCTCCATTTAACACCAAAAAATGTTTTCCTTTGGCGCGTGAAATCAAGGTGACACCGGATTGCTTTGCCATTTCGAGCCCCATTTGCGTAGCCCCCGAACGGGATAAAATAATCGGTATGCCCATTTGAGCAATTTTAATAACCATTTCAGATGTCAGGCGCCCTGTGGTATAAAAAATTTTATCATCTCCTTTTACATTATTAAGCCACATATAGCCTGCAATAGCATCTACTGCATTGTGTCTACCTACATCTTCAATAAAAAAATTGATTGTGTTACTTGTACATAAGGCACAGGCATGAACAGCACCGGCTTTTTTATACACTTCATTATGTAATCTTAATGCATCTAATACTACATAAATGGTGCTTTGACTAATATGAAATTGAGGCACCTTAATGTCTTTTAATTTATCCATCAGTCGTCCAAATACAGTCCCCTGCCCACACCCTGTAGTGATTGTTCTTTGTTGCATTAGTTTAGAAAAATCAGATTTTTTATGTCGTGTTACAACTGCGACAGCTTCTGTTTCCCAGTCAACCTGTACAATTTTAATTTCATTAATCGCATTAAAAAAACCCTGGTTTTTTAAATAGCCTAAAGTGAGTAGTTCAGGATGTGTTCCCATGCTCATCAAGGTCACAATTTCCTGTTTATCAACATAAAGCGTTAAAGCTCTTTCACCCACCAGTTCAATCTCTCGACTATTACCACATTCATCAACCGCAACAGCTGTTTGTGAAAAACCCAGCCCGGCATTTGTCATTTGCGGATGATTACTTTTAGTCATGTTTATTTTGTAATGCCTGTAATTCTGACAAGGTATTAATATTTAAAAAAATATCTGCTTCCTGACTAAAATCCACTTGATATAAAGCATGTTGATTCAGCCATTTATCTATTTTACGTTGTCCCTGCTGTAAATAATCAGCCAGGCTATGTTGTAATGAGGTTTTAAGTGCTAATAAAACTGGATGCAGTCTTTCACCATCAAAAGCGACAGCAATATCCACCTCTTTTTCAATTAATGCCGTTAATAATTTTTGTAAATGCTGAGACTTAATTAGGGGTGAATCGCAAGGCATCACTAGTAAAATATCTGTTTTTGTATGATTCATCGCTGCTAAAACCCCTGCTAAGGGGCCGTCAAAGTTATTGGTTTGATCACTGATGACTTCGCAAGAAAATTGCCCATAAGCCTTTAGATTCCTGTTCGCATTAATAATTACAGTCTCTGTTACTTGGGACATCGCCTCAACCGCATAGCTGACCATTGGCTTATTATGGTATTCAATCAGCCCTTTGTCTTGCTTATCCATGCGCCGGGCTAATCCACCCGCTAAAACCACACCCGATACTTTGTTTTGTCTGTGCATAATGCTAAGCTTCATCTTATGATAAAAAAAATACTTATTGTCGCAACTTTACTATTTATTGCAAGTTGTGCTTCGCACCCGCCTAGTAGTAAAATTATCCATTATTATCAGCAAGAAACTAACAAACCTTATGATGATGTGTTGGCCGAGCTGGAAATAGCCATTGCTGAGCATAATTTTCGTATGACTGGACATAGTAGAGTAGGTAAGGTTATTCGGGATAGAGGCACCCTTCCCTTTCCCGAATATGACACATTTCAGTTTTGTAATTTAACACATGCAAAAACTTTATTGCTTTTGTCACCACACTCGATTATTGATATGCCCTGTAATATTGTGACCTATCAATTCAATAACAAAAACATTATAAAGACACGACTGTTGTCTACCACAACGGATAACCAGAAACTCAATCAATTTTCAGAAAAAATGAACCATATACTCAGACAAATTGTCGATTTCGCAGCTGAGGAATAAGTTAACTTACAGCTTTAAGAAGTGAAGATTTAATAACTTCACTTCTTACTAACCAATATAAAGGAAAAATAATTGTTACTAATGAATAAAAAAATCTGCTTTTTAATCATCCTGTCTGCATTTTTAGCAGGCTGCGCTTCTTCACCAGAAAAAACCGAAAACACACAATGGCTTAATGACTACCCCACGCGTGACCGTGTTGAATATGTCTTTAACTGTATTGCCAAGCACGGTGGATTAACTGGAAATAAAGCTTTTATCAATCAATATGCCTGTGGCTGTAAAATTGATAAAATTGCTGAGAAGCTAACATTTAAAGAGTTTGAAAATGCCACTACTTTCACTTATTTGAAAAAAACACCCGGTGAAAAAGGGGCTGTTTTCAGAGATCCAAAGCAATCAAAAGATTTAAGAACTCGTCTTAAAGAAGCTGAAGAGTATGCTGAGTCACAGTGTTTTGTATCTTAAGATTGAAGTGTCGCGTGGTTATCTCTAGGGGGGTGAGGCTAGGCTGTCGAAATCATGGTAAATAAAATATTAAAGATAATTATTTCAATTGG
>CAZNGU010000347.1:0-3442 GCA_964572325.1 uncultured Methylomarinum sp. | reverse complement strand
CGTGAAAAACAACTCATTGCCCAAACCAAAACAATGAGAGTTATTTCAGACAAATTGGCACAGGAAATAGAACGTGCACAAGTGACACTGGATTCAATAGCAGATGCCGTGATTACTACCGATGAATCTGCTAATATTTTGTCCATGAACCCCGTCGCTGAAATTTTAACCGGCTTCTTTGTTGACGATGTCCGAGGACATCATGTTGATAATATTTTCAAACTGATTCATGAAAAAACACTGGAGCCTGTCTCATCTCCAGTAAAAAACTGTCTTGAACGGCAAGACATTATTGCTAATGAAAATGATCATATACTGCTCAGTGCTTCAGGTGAACATTTTTCAATCACCGATTCGGTAGCCCCCATTATTGATGACGATAACCTGGTTCTTGGCTCTGTTCTGGTCTTCAGAGATGTAACTCATTCACGAACATTATCTGCAGAACTCAATTGGCAGGCACTACACGACCCATTAACTGGGCTTGCTAACCGCCGACAATTTGAAGCCAGCATGAAAGCCTTGCTGAAAAAAGCCAAATCGGATAATTTAACTCATCATTTACTCTATATGGATCTGGATCAGTTCAAAATAGTTAATGATACCTGTGGTCATGATGCCGGTGATGAATTATTAAAACAAATAACCGATACCCTGGCTAATAAATTACGAAAAACTGACTTATTGGCACGATTAGGCGGAGATGAATTTGGTGTTTTACTGGAAAGCTGTGATGCAGACCATGCCTTGACAGTGGCAAATATTTTACGTCAGGCAGTAGAAAACTTTCGCTTTTGTTGGCAGACCCATTCATTTAGGATTGGTGTCAGTATTGGCATTGCAGAAATAACAGGTCAAGAAGCAAAAACCTCTGATGTTTTAAGTGCTGCTGATGCTGCCTGCTATGTAGCTAAAGAAAGTGGTAGAAACCGAGTACATTTCCATAGCCCGGAAGGCTCAGCCTCTTCAGATCATCAGCAAGAAATGCAATGGATCTCTCGTTTACAGGCAGCGCTAGATAACAATAAATTCGAGTTATTTTTACAACGCATTCAAGACACAAAAAAACCGGCTATTAATTCAAACCATTACGAAGTTTTATTACGAATGATAGGCGAAAAAGGGGAACTCATTCCTCCCGGTGCTTTTTTACCTGCGGCAGAACGTTTTAATCTCATCATCAGTCTGGATACCTGGGTAGTTAAAAATGTATTTAAAAAATTAAAACAATTGAAAAAAAATATAAAAAATCCAGAACAATTAATTTTATCCATTAACTTATCTGGTGCATCGATGATGAGTGATGACTTGCTTAAAACAATAACTTACTTACTGGATGAGTCCACTTATCCAGCAGATAACTTTTGCTTTGAAGTTACAGAGACTGCTACTATCGCTAATTTAAAAAAAGCCACGGTGTTTTTATCTAAATTACGCGCAAAAGGTTGCAAAATTGCCCTGGATGATTTCGGTAGTGGCTTGTCTTCTTTTGCTTATCTTAAAGAACTCCCCATAGATTACTTAAAGATAGATGGTTATTTTGTTAAAGATATTGCTATTGATAAAATAAACAAGGCATTTGTTGAATCAATTAATCAAATTGGCCACGTTATGAATCTGGAAACCATTGCAGAGTTTGTCGAAAATAAGGATATTTTAGAAATTTTGACAGGAATAGGTGTGAATTATGCTCAAGGCTATGGAATTCATAAACCATGCCCTTTTGACGAGATTTTTAAACCTTAGCGATAAGACTAACGTATTAAGTCGTCGGTACATTAATCAATAGGTAGTAAAAAGGAACATAAATGAATCGTGTACTCAAATGTAGAATACCTCCGCTAAGAAACGTGCACAGAATAAATTTAATTCCTGACTTGTCTTTTTGTCTGTCTTCTGCGTTATGGAAACAGTTGCGTAACTTGCTATGTGCCTTTTTACACGTTTTGAATACAAACAAAAAACCTGCTCCAGTTGCCGAATATATTCCGTATGCATTCCTAACAAGTTTTATTCTACTATTTTCATTATTAGCAAATGCTCCAATTTATGCTGCAACATTTGACATAAAAGAGGACATTAAAGAAAGCGGTTTAAATGTAAACTCGAGTTTGAATTATACCAAACAACAAGAATCCAGTAACAAACTAGCAATAGAACGCGTTAAAAAAAATTACCTGCAGACACTTGAGTTAATTAACCTCAAGCGATATGAAGAAGCTAATGACAAAATTACCTCCTTACTCAAGCAATCCCCTGATCAATCCCTATATTATAATATTAAAGCTTTATTACAACTGACCGATGGTGACCAAACGGGTGCCGAACAAAGCCTGCTAAAAGCAGTTAAGCTGAATGCCAAAAATACCCAAGCACTTACCGGCCTGGCTAAATTAGCTTTAGATAAAAAACAATATGAACTAGCTCAAAAATATACTGATAAAGTATTGCTAATTAATCCGAGTGATATCAAGGCGTATCAAATACTAGCCAGTGTGGCTATGCAAAAGGACGGGATAGATGCGGTTGAAGTATTATTAATAGATGCCCTAAACAAGGTAAAAGGCAATATCAGTACCGAGCAAGCTATAATACAATCTCTGGGGAAAATCTATCTTAGCAAGAAACAGCCCCAAAAATTGCTTACACTAGCGACAGACTTTTTTGATCAAAATAAAAAAAATACCTTTGCACTTTCATTTCTCGCCGAAGCACAATTGCTTAATCAAGATAAAAAAGAGGCTGAAAAAACCTTACGCCAAATTGTTAAAAACAATCCAAAAGATGCCAAACACTTTTTTTTACTAGTACAATTATTAGCACAGCAAAAAGACAAAGAAACAGAGATACTAGGCCTACTCGACCAGGCAGTTTTTAATCTGGATAACCCTTCCCTGGTTTTAAGCTATAAAGCAGCTGTATTAATCAAGCTGAAACAATTTCAGCAAGCTTTTGCTGTTGCGAGAAAAGTCGAAAAAATAAACCCTAAAAAAAGTATTGGAAAAATATTATATGGTGATATTTATTTAGCCGAAAAAAAATACGCGCAGGCATTAGATAACTATCAGCAAGCCTACGCTATAATGCCTAACATTAAAGTCCTGGATGGTATATTAAAAGTACTAAGCATTCAAAACAAGCCAGATGTTGCAATTAAACTATTAAAAGAAGAATTAAACAAGAATAAAACCGATACTAACATTCAATACAGACTGGCCATGGCTTATCAAAATGAGGGGCAAAACGACCAGGCTGCAAAGTACTATGAAACACTACTCACTCAGCAAGCCGATAACGCCATTGTGCTTAATAATCTTGCCTGGATATATAATCAAAAAAATAACCCTAAAGCGATAAAGCTGGCACAACAAGCCTACCAATTAGCACCCAAGTCCGGCGCAATAGCAGATACCTATGGTCTTATACTACTTAAAAATGGCAA